>JAADFT010000108.1 GCA_013152765.1 Calditrichota bacterium
TACGACAGGGGCTTCGGGCTGCACGAGCACCCGTGGCTCATGGAAGACGAAGATTTCGAGCGCTGATTCCGTTCTGCTGGAGAAGTTCCGGCGACTTTTGCAGTTTGACCGCGCTGCTCGGCAAGTTTTCAGACTGGTGGTACACAAGCTTCTGGATTCTTAGCTGAATCGGTTTCGTCGTGTTTGTTCTGTGCGCGGCACGCGAATGGGGTGCGCGGTTGCCGCGTGTTTCGTTGGGTGTGACGCCCAGGGCGAAGCGCGATTTTGAGCGGAGCGCAACTCGAAGATCGTGGCACGTACGTCACACCGAAGTTTCGGACAGGATCGAGACCGCTTGACTTAGGGCAGTTGCCAGGATTCGAAGCGCCGCTCTTGAAGTTGCCTTTGCAGGTTTAGCTGCTGTCCCTCTGTACAGCAGGCTGCGCTCTCGGCGAATGAGAGTCAGATCTTTTGTCCCCGATTGTTTTTTTTTTTCCCTGTGGTTTTCCCCTGAGTTCTCAAGCCGCCACGGATGGCGAGCAAACGAAGTTTGGATTCGACGTGGAGGGTCTGAATGGCTGTGCGTCGGACAAGGCGAACGAGTGCGCCGAAAACACGGCGAAGCCCGGATCGGACCGTCAGGCGCCGAAGCAAGTCCAAAGGGACATCCGGAACCCTGCTGACGGCGGTCATCTGGATTCTCGCCGTGATCAACCTGGTGCTGGTGGGGTCGTTAGTTTCCCGATTTGTGGCGCCAAAACCGGCTCAGCAGGCTGCCATTCTGGCAGAGGACAGCCTGAAGGTGGAAGTGCTGAACGGTTGTGGGAAGCCTGGTCTCGCCAAAGAGGTCACGGATTTTCTGCGCCGCGAAGGGTTTGACGTCGTCAATTTCGGAAACTACCAGACCGGGAACCGGGAGAACTTCAACGTTCGCAACACGATGGTGATCGACCGGCGGTCGATGGACATGCGCAACGCCTTGCGGGTGGCCGAGGCCCTCGGAGTCGACAAGAAGAACGTGCTCGTCGAAATGAACTCGGCGCGAGCTTTAGACGTGACTGTTGTACTTGGAAAGGACTACAAAACCTTGAAGCTTTACAGAAACTGAGGCTCGCCGGGCCACGGGAGGGTAAATGAGGTTCTGGCGAGCATTTTACAATTTCGTGGGGGTGCCGCTCCTTTACCTCGCTTTCCAGGTGGCGAGACTTCGCAGCTCGAAGATTCGTAAGGGCATCCGCGCCCGTCGCAACCTTTTCGACAATCTTCGCAAGCAGGTGGCTGAACTCGGTTCGGGACCGCGACTGTGGGTGCACGTTTCGTCCCTCGGCGAGTTCGAACAGGCCAAGCCGCTGATTTCCGATGCCAAAAAACGCTGGCCCGACCTGAAGGTCGTGGTCAGTTTTTTTTCGCCCTCCGGTTACGACAACGCGGGCGAGATTCCCTACGTCGACCTGATGACCTACCTGCCGTTCGACTCTCCCCGGCGGGCCAACCGTTTCTTGCGCCTGATCCAGCCACGGGTTGCCGTGTTCGTTCGCCACGACATCTGGCCCAACCACCTGTGGGAGGCCGAACGTCTTGGGATTCCTCGCGTGCTCATCGACGCTTCCCTGCGGCCGTCTAAGGGCTGGACGGCCCGGGTGCACCGCTTTTTCAACCGATTCTTGTTTAGCTTGTTCGACGTCATCTGCGCCGTGAGTGAGGCAGACGCTGACCGCATCCGTGCGCTCGTGCCGGAGAAAGAGGTACTGGTGGCAGGCGACACGCGCTACGATCAGGTCGTCCGGCGCGCTCGGGAAACAGCGCCGGTTCGGGACCTGCTGACGCATCCCAGCCTCAAGAACCTGGACATCCTGGTGCTGGGCAGCACCTGGCCTTCCGACGAAGAAGTGGTTTTCCCGGCAGTGTGGGCGCTGCTGCAGCGAGAGGGATTCCGTGTGGTGGTTGTACCGCACGAGCCCACCCCGGAACGGTTGCAGGAAATCGAGAGGCAGTTTGCCGAGCACCGCTACACGACCGTGCGTCTCTCGGCGTGGCGACGGCGACCGAGAGCTGAGTGGCACGCTTTGATCGTTGACAGCGTGGGATTGCTGGCCAACCTCTACGCCCTGGGGCGCGTAGCCTTCGTGGGCGGGAGTTTCGGCCCGGGAATTCACTCAGCGCTGGAACCGGCGGCGCACGGCTGCGCTGTGGTTTTCGGGCCGGTGTACGAGAATTCGCCGGACGCTCGCGTGCTGGCCCAGCGGCGAGGGGCGTTGGTAATTCACGACTCCGACGAGGCTCGCGAGGTATTTTCACGGCTTTTTGACGACCCGGAGTACCGGCACGAGATCGGCATGGCGGCGCTTCAGGTCGTCCGTGAGCACACCGGTGCTTCGCAACGCATTCTGGAGCAGGTCCTGAGCCGCTTTCTGGGTTGAGCAGAATTGCTCGCTGGTCCGGGCTCAATCCGGAGGGATCACAACCGTCTTGACGCAGCAGGTCCCGCTGGCAAAAGCTGGAGCCCGGCGTCACGGGTGATCCTCAGCTGGTCTTGTGAGTGGCTTTGCCCGAGTTAGGTGACCGCTTGGTCCCGGGAGCGTCTCTTCAACGAACTGTCTAACCATCTGCGACCGGTGTCCCCTGATGCTCAACACGGTGAAAACCCTCGAGTGGCGCGGCGACGCGCTCCGAATCATCGACCAGACCCGTCTGCCGACCGAGCAAGTCTACCTGGACCTGCGGACTGTTCCGGAAGTGGCAGAGGCAATCAAGACGCTGCGGGTGCGGGGCGCTCCGGCCATTGGCATTGCAGCGGCTTTCGGTGTTGTGCTGGGAGTGCTCGCCGCGGATGACCCCCCGGAAGCGTTGCGCGCCGCGGCTGAGCAGGCAATTGAGGAACTCGCCGCCACCCGGCCAACGGCCAAGAACCTCTTTTGGGCATTGCAACGGATGCGTCGGGTGGTGGAACAGACTGCAAATCAGGGGAAAAGCGTGCTGCTTGAACGCCTGCTTACTGAGGCCAACGCGATTCTGGAGGAAGACAGGCAGGCATGTCGGGCCATGGGGCGGCACGGCGCATCGTTGCTACCGGACCGGTGCACCGTCCTGACGCACTGCAACGCTGGCGCCTTAGCCACAGCGGACTACGGGACGGCGGTGGGCGTCATCTACGCAGCCGCGCAGGCGGGGAAGCGGATCCGCGTGTACGCCGACGAAACGCGCCCCCTGCTTCAGGGCGCGCGCCTGACGGCCTGGGAACTGATGCAGGCGGGCATCGACGTTACCCTCATTTGCGACAACATGGCAGCCTGGGTGATGCGCACGGTGGGCATTGACGCTGTTCTCGTAGGCGCGGACCGAATCGCACGCAACGGCGATGTTGCAAACAAGATTGGCACCTACAACTTGGCTGTCCTGGCGCACCGACACGGAGTCCCATTTTACGTGGTTGCACCGCTCTCCACGTTTGATCCCGAAATCGACAGCGGCGAAGAAATTCCAATTGAAGAGCGGTCTCCGCAGGAAGTGACCCACCCGTTCGGGGTCCAGATTGCCCCGGAGGGTGTGAAGGTTTTCAACCCTGCTTTTGACGTGACGCCTGCGGAGCTGATTTCGGCGATTGTGACGGAACGAGGAATCGTGTCCCCCCCGCTGGCGGAGGGGATTCGGAAACTGCTTGACGGCAACGAGAAGTCGTAGAGTTGCGGGGGTAGAACGTCCTCCTGGCGACTGTCAGGGGACGCCTGTGTTTCAGCTCCAGAGAGGGGGTGAGAGGCCTGCAACGGCAGGCGCAGTCCCGGCCGGATTCGACTGCAAGGACCGGAGGGAACGGCGATGGAAGAGCACGTAACTGCAGTTTCGCGAAGGAGGTGGCTGGGGCTCATTTCGGGGCCCTTTTTGTTTGCCCTTTGTTTGGCTTTGCCGAGGCCTGCTGATCTTTCGCCCGCGGCGTTTCACACGCTGGCCGTGACGATCTTGATGGCCTGGTGGTGGATCACCGAAGCCATCCCGATCGCCGTCACAGCGCTGTTACCCCTCGTTCTCTTTCCTTTGCTGCACGTCAGCAACCCTCGAACGGTAGCTTCGGCCTACGCCGATGCCAACATCTTCCTTTTCATGGGCGGTTTCTTCGTGGCCATGGCCATGGAGAAATGGGGATTGCACCAGCGAATTGCCCTGCGGATCATCCAGCTGGTCGGCACGAGCCCGCGGCGGGTGCTCCTGGGGTTCATGGTCGCCACGGCCTTCCTTTCGATGTGGATTTCGAACACCGCCACCACGCTGATGATGTTGCCCATCGGCATCGCCATCATTCGCCACGTGGAAATCTTCGCCCGTGAGGGCAGAGGTGAAGACGACCCGAATTTCAAGACAGCGCTCATGCTGGGCATTGCTTTCGCTGCGAGCATCGGCGGAATCGGGACGCTGATTGGCACCCCGCCGAACATCGTCTTCGTCGCGTCGCTGAAGAAGCTGTTTCCAGGAGCTCCGGAGATTGGCTTTGTCCAGTGGCTTGGGATCGGCCTGCCCTTGGTGGCCATCATGCTGCCGATTGCCTGGGCGTACCTGGCGTTTGTGGCTTTGCCCATTCGTCTTCCGGCGATTCCGGGCGGCTCGGGGCTGATCCGCGAGCGTCTGGAGAAGCTCGGCCCCATGAGTGGCGGAGAACGCGGGACGCTGGTCGTATTTCTGCTGATGGCTTTCGCCTGGATTTGGCGCGCCGACATCAACCTGGGCGGTTTTGTGATCCCCGGCTGGTCCACGCTCCTCGGCCTGAAGGGGTACGTGCACGACTCCACCGTGGCCATGGCGGCCGCAGTGCTGCTGTTCCTGATTCCCGGCGACCGGCGCCGTGGCGAGTTTCTGCTGGACTGGGAAACGGCTGTAAAAATCCCCTGGGGCATCTTGCTGCTTTTCGGCGGCGGCATCGCCCTGGCGCAGGGATTCAGCGGCACGGGGCTGGCCCAGTGGATCGGCGGGCACCTGACGCGGCTGGGTGACGTGCCCATCTGGGTGACCATCCTGGCCACCGCTGTGCTGCTGGTTCTGCTGACCGAGGTTACGTCGAACACGGCGATCACGACGATCTTCATGCCGATCCTGGCAGCGACGGCGATGGGCAGCCACGAGAATCCGCTCCTGCTGATGGTCACGGGTACCATTGCAGCGAGTTTGGCTTTCATGCTGCCGGTGGCCACGCCGCCAAATGCAATCGTGTTCGGGTCCGGTTACGTGACGTTGCCGCAAATGGCCAAAGTCGGTTTCGTGCTGGACGTCATCGGCGTGATCGTGTTGCTCATCCTGATGTACACGCTGGGGTTACATGTGTTTGGCATCCACCCCGGCGTGGTGCCAGGCTGGGTGCAGTAGAGAGCTCGCGGCGCGTCGTCAGGGTCTGGCATCCGGGCGCAATGCACACGTCGTTCAATTTCCCACCTGAGCCGTTTTCACTTTGTTCGCGACGGTGTTTTTTCGTACCTTTCCCTGCGCGGAAACAAGGGTTTTCTGGGGTGCAGGGTGCAGCGCTGCTGCCACTTGGAACCGCGGGGGACGTCTGAGTTTGCACTGTCACAAGCCTGCCGGTGACGTGGCTGCGGAAGGTTTGTCGTGCTCCGCAAGCGGGTGCGCGGGAAATCCACGCTGGAACATCCGGGCAAAGGCGGCTGCCAGGTCGCCGGCAGAAGTGTTGTTGGTGTGGTACACGGAAACGAGAGGGAGAGGCAAATGACTTCGCGTTTTCTCGGGCGCATCCATCATCCGGCCATCGGTGTGCGTATTCCGGAGGTTTTTCTCGAGGGCATTTTGAACGGCTGTCGTCGGCGGAACACGGCCACTGGTCTCATGCTCTCTTTTGGTCGCGAAACGGCCCCACAGGCCGTGATCGATGCCCCGGAGGGTCAGTACGAGATCACCCTGGGCCACACGGGAACCTCGATTCGCTTCTACCAGAGTGAGTGTGCGCGGCGGGCCGCGGAAAAGGGTGTTGTTGCCGAGATCGAAGCCGACCACCTCATCGTGATTGGTTCCGCTACACGGGCTGTGCAACGGATCGCGGGCGTGAAGCTGGAAAGCCACATCAGCGAGGAGGAGCTGCAGAAGTCGCTGGACTACAACCGGATGGCCATTGCCGAGGCGGCTGAAGTTGGAACGGTGAACTTTTTCACCACCGACACAAGTGACCTGTTCCGCAACGACGTGGACGACATGAGCTCCGACGACCTGCAGCGCGTGTTTGAAGCCACTTACGGTGAGGCCGAGCGGCAGGCGATTCTGGATGCCTACGCGGACCGCACGTTCACCTTCACGACTGTGGAGGGCGAGGAATTTGCAGTTACTTTTTCGAAGACCGATGCCATGCGTTTGGCCACCAAGTACGCAAAGAGCGTCGAGATCAACGCGCTTCTTTACAAAGAGATCGCCGAGAAATTGGGACGCCCCTTTGGTTTCGAAATTTCGCTGGACGAAACGCCGGACCTGACCGAAGAACTCGACTTCCTCTGGTACCTGCTCGAGTGGAAACGGCTGGGCTACTCCGTGGATTACATCGCGCCGAACGTTGGCTTCCACAAGCGCGCGGACTTCGACGGCGATCTCGACGACCTGCGCCGCCGGGTGGCGCGGTTGCACGCCATGGCTCAGGGAGTCAGCGGCACGCTGCTCTCGTTCCACTCCGGCTCGGGCAGCACGCCCTACTCAGGCAAAGGTCCGGGTACCTACGAGGCCATTCTCGCGGGCACCGGAAACCGGCTCAAGTACAAAATCTCCGGCGTCTACTACGAGCTGCTGATGGAACTCCTGGCAACCTACCCGGCGGACTCGCCGCAGCGGGTCCTGTACGAAGCGATTTTTGACGAGGTAAAGGCTTACCTGCGTGAAGTGCTGGACAAGAACCTGTCTCTGGCGTCGGACCTGTTGCGGCAGCAGATGGCCGATTACGACCGCAGCGTGGCAGAAGGTCGAGATCCGTACGACCCACGCCATGATTTCTTCCGTTTCTACTCGTACCTGGCCCTGGCATTCCGCGACCAGAACAACCAGCGGAAGTTTCGCAAGCAGATTGTGGACCTCTACCAGACAGATGCGGATTTCCGGCATCGGTTTGACGAGGAGTGCGAAGCCCTGACCCTGCGACTGATCGACGGACTTCACTTCGAGAACAACCTGGGCTGAAAA
>JAADFT010000109.1 GCA_013152765.1 Calditrichota bacterium
CCTTGTAGCACAAGCGGCTGGTACTGACGCGCGCCGCCTAGCCCCCCAGCAAAAACCGTGGCTGCAATTGTCACAGAGAACAGACAAACCTGGAACGCAGTCCTTGCGCTCCGAGAACCCGGTGTCCCACTTAACATGATCTCCTCCTGAGCGAAAACTGACCAGCCGCCCCTCGTTTCGGCCAGCCGGGTTGTGCCGCCGTGCGAATTTTGGGAGTACACACGGCTCGGCTTCAGGCACTAAGTTAACCGACTGAAGGAAATGGGACGCGACTTCCGTCACATCTGTGCGAATCGTGTGCCACAGGAAGACCCATCTGCCGGTAGATTGGGAACGGAGGAAAATGAGGTATTCCGGACAGAAACACCCGCGGGTGAATTGCGCAGGCTCTGGAAAACCGCAGTTGCCAGACCGTTCCGGAACGAAGCGCGATTTACACGCAACAACTGTGAATTGCAGAAGATTTTTACTTGCGTCTTGTAACAACTTTTTGTACTTTGATCGCGGTTTTGGAGAGGCTCTTCGCCGAATGCCTGAGAGAGGGTTACACAAGAACGAAAGGGGGCTTTCAGATGCGCGGGACAATTAGCATCTGCAAAGCCGATCTTTCCTCTGCGAAGACCGGCGGCAGCATTGTTCGGGTCATGAAGCGCTTCGTACGCAGCCACGGTGTGGCACTTCTTGCTGTTTCGCTGCTGTGTCCCGTGTTCTCGCACTCTCAAACGCTGAACACAGGACCGGGGCTCCCGTACGTTCGTGCAGCCTGGCTTGATCCGCCCGGGCGTGTTCGCGTACACGCCCACACGCGCGTTTTCACCAAACCAAGTCTCCGAACCGGGAAAGGTCTTCCGCAAACCGTGGTGTACTGGGACATCCAGGGAGCAATTGGGGTCTCGTACACTACGCCTTACAACGTGGAGCTAACCTTCACTCCGCACCTCTACCAGGACACCCACAAAGGCCCCACAGGTTTCAACGTTCCCGACGACATTTTTCTCTCCGCGAAGTTCGGCACCCAAAAGCGGCAGGACCAGCCTTTCAATTTCGCTGTTGCCCTGGACACCCGCGTACCGCTCGGGCGTTACCACAACCTCATCCTGGAGCCTTACTCGGCGGGAACCTTTCAGTGGGGACTCAGCGGGATCGCGTCTTATCGGCCGTTCTACAACAATTTGCCTTCTGACCAGGCTTTTCACATCAGCCTCGGTTTTACCGACTACGGCGACTACGGAGCCAAACTCACCGAAGCGCCGCCGAATGTAGACAAGATTCGTGTCCGAAACACAACACGGTCCATCGACCTGGGCTTTGGTGCTTCGGTCAAACGCGGACCGATTTCGTACTGGCTCCAGCTTTTCGGCTCTCACTTCCTTGTCCCACCACCGGTGACGGCCTACAGTCGCGAGGATTGTTTCTACCTCTCGCCCGGACTCAGCTACGAACTCATGCCAGGACTTTCGGCCGAGTTTGCGCTTGACATCCGTCTTCTCGGAGGGGCAGACGAAACCGACTACAGTACGCCGGTCCGACGCATCTCCGCCCTCCCGAACTACCCGGGCTGGCGCTTCAACGTCGGCCTGAGAGCGCAGCTTCCACTCGGCTTCGAGCTGCCAAACCGGCCTGGACGTGGCAAGGAAGGCGCTCCGTTGGCGGACGTCATCGACGAGCTTGAGCGACTTCGGGACAAACTCGACCGGACCAAGGTCGAGATTGCCGATCTTCGAAACCAGCTCAAAGATCTGAGCGAGAGATACTACGCTCAGCAAATGGGAGAGCAAGGTAGCTCCCTCGTTATTCCCGACGGTGGGAGGATGGACTCAAAAGTTCGAAACGACCCCCTGCAGAATTCAGCGCTCGCTTACCTGCCGCCAAGCGTACGCTACCTGATGGTCTTCAGCATCGGTCTGGCGAATTACAGAACCGGGGACTACGCCAAAGCGCGGATCATTTTCCGCGATCTCATCCGACTCGATCCTCAGAATCCCTACGCTGACAACGCCGCTTACTGGATGGGCCGCACCTACGAAAACGAAGGCCGTATCCAGGATGCGATCGACGCCTACATTCGGGCGTCGAACCTTCCGGACGGCGACCGGCGACCGTACGCCTGGATCAACATTGCAGCCTGCCTGTTCAAGTTGGGACGTTACGGAGAAGGGAAAACAATTCTGAAGGAACTTGTAAAGCGCTACCCCAACTACCGGATGGAACCAACCGTCACCGGTCTTCTGGCAAAACTCGAGAAAATCGACTTTAAGAAGCAGTAGCACGTCTCTGCCGTTTCGATGCCGACTTTGGGGGTAACGTGTGGGCTGGGGGTCAGCCGGTGGGGGAATCGCTTAGAAACTCGTTCTGCACATTTCCAGAACCTGCCAGCAACTTCGGGGCTCCACCTCATTGGCAAGAAGATTCTCTACCGGTTCTGTAGCTGTTTGGCTTTCAACCACCGTAGTGCTTCTGCCTTGACATCCTCCTCGTCGACAAAGGGTTTGTAGATCAAGCGAGCCTGAAAACCGTACGTGGAGTCCACCCTCGGTTTGGGAATGATGAACTGAAAATCCCAGGCAGGGTTTGTCGCGCCGCCGCCGGTAGGAGATTGCGAGAAGCGGATTCTGCGGTCATCGTCGAAAACGTAGATCAGCACCATTTTGTGAAACCGACCGAAGAAGAACGGCAAAACGTACCGGTAGTCCGAAAAATGGCTCGCCAGCGTAGCCTGAAAGTTCGGTGCAAAATAGAGTGTCAGCGAGTCTTTGACAGAAAGATGCGTGCTGGCAAGACCGTGCTTTTCCGAGTAGGCACCAATCCAGTGCGGCACCGGCTCGTCGGGGCTGACACCCCAGAACCAGATCCTTTTGTCTTCGGGGGCGTGAATGTAGCTTGCCCAGAACAAACCAGCGTAGCCGTGACGGAAGAACGTTAGATCGTGTAGCTGACAGCGAAACGTGACGTCGATGGCATTAGGGGGTACCACTTCGAAGCGGGTCCAGCTTTCCACGTGCGAAAACGGCGTGGCTGGCTGGTGAAGCTCCACAGCGCGGTCCGTCAGCTGACGCAGTTCCATGGGCGCGTGCCTCGGCTCAAAGAGGTCAGGAAGACTATCGCCAGCGAAAATGTGCTCCAGGTTGAACCCGGCGTAGGCGGGAACAAAAATCGGATCCGGCTCTTCCACGTGCGCAAGCCGCGCGATCCCGTTGTAGCCCGCTCGATGCTCCGGCGGCATCTCAGCATTGTCCACAAACGTCACGGTCAGGTCGCCAGCGCTGATGACAACCGCGTGTGGGGACTTCCGGCTGCAGCCGGTCAACACCACCAGCAAACCAGCCACCAAAATCCCCATTTCCAGAACAAAGTTTCCTCTAATCACACGATCACCTCACGATCCAGGCTTCTGTACTGGATGGCCTCGCTGACGTGTTGTGGCAGAATCTGCTCCTCGCCCTCCAGATCGGCAATGGTCCGTGCGACTTTCAGAATGCGGTCGTAGGCCCGCGCCGAGAGACCCAGCTTTGTGATGGCCATCCGCAGGAGCTCCTGACTTTCGGGGCCTACCTTGCAGAACTGTCGAATTTCCCGCGTCTGCATGTGGGCATTCGCAAAAATGTGCGGGTAGCTTCGGAAGCGCTGCAACTGGCGCTGGCGAGCGCGAATGACACGCTGTCGGATCACCTCCGACGGCTCACCAGTAGGTTTGCCAGCCAGGTCCTCGTAAGGGACCGCAGGCACCTCCACGTGGATGTCGATTCTGTCGAGGAGGGGACCAGAAATGCGCGACCGGTACCGCTGAATCTGCGGCAGCGAGCATGTGCACTCGTGGTTGGGGTCCGTCAGGTAGCCGCACGGACACGGGTTCATGGCTGCCGCCAGCATGAACTTGGCCGGGTAGGTCACCGAAACTGCCGCCCGGGCGATGGTTACACGGCCGTCCTCTAACGGCTGGCGCAGAACCTCCAGCACGTTGCGCTTGAACTCGGGCAGCTCGTCCAGAAAAAGCACACCGTGGTGCGCAAGACTCACCTCGCCCGGCTTCGGGATGTGCCCGCCGCCGATCAAACCGGCGTCGCTGATGGTGTGGTGCGGCGACCGGAACGGCCTTGTGGCCACGAGCGCCGTGTCAGGCGGCAACAGCCCGGCAACCGAGTGAATCTTGGTCGTCTCCAGCGCCTCTTCCAGCGTGAGATCCGGCAGAATGGTTGGCAGACGCTTGGCCAGCATGGTCTTGCCAGAGCCTGGCGGGCCGATCATGATGATGTTGTGTGCCCCAGCAGCCGCCACCTCCAGGGCCCGCTTCACGTGCTCCTGACCCCGAACATCGGTGAAGTCGACCACGTACTGCCGATTCCGATCGAACACCTCCCGCATGTCGAGACGGAACGGCTCCAGCTCGACTCGACCGGCCAGAAAATCGACCACTTCACGAAGGTTGCGGGCAGGGTACACATCCGGCCCAGCCGCTAATGCGGCTTCTTTCGCGTTGGCGGGCGGCACAAGCATTGCCTTGAAGCCTTCTTTCTTGGCCATCACGGCCATCGGCAGCACTCCGTGCACGGGCTGTACCTGCCCGTCCAGCGAAAGCTCGCCGACGAGAAGAACCCTGTCCAGTTTGTCGCTTTCGAAAACACCGGCGGAGAGAAGGACACCGACGGCTACCGGAAGGTCAAAGCCGCTCCCCTCTTTGCGGATGTCGGCAGGAGCCAGGTTGATGGTGAAGCGCGTCACCGAAACGTGGTAGCCGGAGTTCTTGATCGCGGCCATGACGCGGTCTTTGGACTCCTTGGCCGCCCCCTCGGGAAGGCCCACAACCGAGAAATGAGCCAGTCCCCCCTCGCGGTGAACCTCGACGCGAACCACGTACGCGTCGATTCCCAGTACCGCCGCGCTCAACGCTCGTCCAAGCATGACACCCCCGCGGCTTCAGTTGTGCAGGTCTCCTCCACTTCTCGGATTGTCCCCCAGCGCCGCTTTTCGGACGCTTTCAGAAAACCAGAAGGAACTGGTCCTCAAAACACGCACCAGCGAAGCGCGAAGAATTCATCCCGAACCTGGCTCTACTTGATCCGCTTGAAGATGTGGTAGCCCTCAGCAGTTTTCACAATGTCGCTGATTTCGCCCGGCTTCAGTTTGCGGATGGCTTGATCGAACTCCGGCGCGAAGTCGCCCGGGTAGAAGTACCCCAGGTCTCCGCCCTGTTGCGCAGTGGGGCCAATCGAGTACTTTTTCGCCAGTTCCTGAAAATCCGCCCCGGCCTTGAGCTGCTTCAGGATCTCCTCCGCCTGCTTCCGGGTCTTGACCATGATGTGGTACGCACGCATGGCGCCGGCCAGACTCTTTGGCCGCACCGGAGTGGTCGATTCCTTCCAGATCCACCCCGTGACCTGCACCTTGACCCACTTGTCTGTTTCGGCCAGGACAACGAGCTCTGTGCCCTTGTTGAGTTTCGCGATTACCTTGCCGCGCGGCGTGTCGCGCAGATTCTCTTTTTCAACCGCAACGTACAACCGCCGAACCACACCCTGAGCAACAACCAGTGCGTAACTCAACCCGATCAAAGCAAGTACCAGAGCAAAAAGAAACGTCCACTTCCGCTTCAGCATTCCAGTCCTCCCGTCTGTCCGAATCAAACCGAGCTACAGGGAATCAAGCCGTCCCGCTACGAATGCGAGAAAACTTCCCGCCCCCACAAGTTTCCAACGCTGAAGAGACCGCTAACGGTCCCTCACAGGGGAGGTTTTTTCCGCTCGCCACTCCCCGACCTCCGTGCTGACGTCAGTCCACTTTCGTCGGCTGGACCGTCGCTTGCTCGTCCAGCAGGGCCCGTACTTCCTCGAGTCGAGGGATCCCGATTCGGCCGCCAATCTTGCGGCACTTCAGGGCAGCGGCTGCAGCCGAGAAACGTACGACCTCGGCAAGAGGCCACCCCTGCGTCAAGCCGTACACAAATGCGCCGTGGAACACGTCGCCGGCGCCCGTGGTGTCCACGGCCTTCACGGAAAATGCCGGCTGTTTCCAGACCTGGCCATTTTCGCCAAAAAACGCTCCCTCCGGACCACATGTCACGACGGCGGCTTTGGCTCCCCAATCCAGGAGCTTTCGCACACCGGCAGCGGGATCTGTTCCCGGCCAAAAAGCGTCAACGAAGGTCTGGGAAACGACCGGGAAATCCGCCAGTTCCAGAAAGGCTTCAGTGCGCTTGCGTGTGTTACCCAGATCGAGCACAATCTTCGAGCCAGCGCGCTTTGCCGCCCGGACCACCTCCAGAGCCACGTCCGTTTCGCGGGCGTCCGTCAGCAGGTAAGTGCCCTCCGTGATCAAATCCCGTCTCACTTCCTGGGGACGCAAGTTCGCCGTGTTTGTCCGGTCCAGCGCCACAGTTCGCTTGGCAGTCGAACGGTCAATCCAGATGTAAGCACGGGCCGTGCGCGAGTGTGGGTCGATCACCGCACCGGAAACGTCCACACCGAAGCTCTCCAGCTCCCCAAGAACGGTCCGACCGCACTCATCCGAGCCAACCTTGCCCACAAACGTCACTCGCGAGCCAAGTCGGGCCATGGTCGCCAGAGCAGTGGGCACCGGCCCGCCACCCTGAACCGAGAACTCCAGCAAATCCAGCTTCTCGTCCGGCCTGGGAAAGTGCGGAAGAAGCGCCAGATGATCCAGAGCGCAAATGCCCACGCCAACACAGTCGAAGTATTTAC
>JAADFT010000110.1 GCA_013152765.1 Calditrichota bacterium
CTGCGTACAGAATTTGCTCACAAGCTAAGCGAAAAATGTGCCAGCGACTGCCGGGAGCCGAAGCTGAAGGTGCAGGGTCACGGTTGCTGGTCTTGGCGGGCAGAGCGGCTTCTCCCGGCTCAAAGAAAGGGTCGCAGCCAAAAAACTGCGGCCTCCGACCGGTCCAAAAGACGATCGGAGGCCATGCCCTGTAAGTCTTGGATCTCAGTCGAGGCTCAGCAGCGCCATGAACTTCTCGATGTCGTCGAATTCGTCCACGGCCCAGATGGCATCGGAAATGCGTTTGCGGCGGTTGTCGGAAAGGACGTCTGCCGTGAGTCCGGCGAACTTCTGCGCCAGCTCCTCGTCGCTCATCGGCTCGCGCGGGTCGCCTTTCGGGTAGTCCACCCGGCTGCTGAACGTGCCGCGTTCGGTTTCAATTATGACCTCGGCAGGCTTTTTCTCTGGGAATAGCTTTTCGAACTCCGGTTCTGCCACGGCCTTCACTTTGGGGAGCAGGCTCAGGATGCGCTCGTCTTTGAGTTTGGCGGGTTGAAACTGCGCCGTAGTCACCATGCCGTCGGCCACGGCTGCGGCGATGCAGTACGGCAGACTGTGGTCGGCGGTTTCCTTCGATTCCGGGTGGTACTTGCTGGGATCCGCCAGAATGTCGACCGCGCGCGCGATCGTTTTCACGGTGATGCTCTTCACTTCTTCGGGCTTGATCTGGTGCTCGTGGACGATTTTTAGCGCTGCTGTGATGGGCGAGTGCGTCAGGGCCTCGGTTGGATAGGCTTTCATCGCGCACTGCATGATTCGGTAGGATTCTCCCAAGCCCTCCGTAAGGATCTCGGGCAGAAACTTGCCGCCCAGCGTGTCCATCAAGCCTTCTTTCCCCTCAAAAATGGCCTCGGTGCCGGTGTAGCCGGCTTTGGCCAGCAGGGCTGCGATCACGCCGCTCTGCGTAGCAAGCGGGTCCACGGTGTTTTTCATCATTGTGAGCTTGCCGGCCGTTACGGCGCCGAGCGTCATGTTGTGAGAACCGGAAATGCCGATCGCGTTCACCATCTCGTCGACGGTCAGGTCCAGCATTTTGCCGGCGGCGATGGGCGACACGAACTGCGTCAGCGAAGCGTGGTGCCACTTGCGCTCCCGTAGCCCCGGCACGGCGAACTCGCACAGCCGCTGTTCGAACTCGTACGCCAGCACGATGGCGGTGATCAGGTCTTTGCCAGATTTGTGTTGCCGCTCCCCCGCAGCCATGGCAGCAGGAATCAAATCACTGGGGTGGCTCGGGTCCTCCTTCCAGTAAATGTCGTTGTAGTCCAGCACGCGAATCATGAGGCTGTTCAGAAAAGCGGCGTAGTAAGACGACGTGCGCAGACCGGAGCCGATTACGGTCGCCTCGGGGTTTCCCCCTAAAGCTTTGTACACGTCGTGAGCAATTTGCACATCGTGCGCGTTGTAGCCTCCCAGCGCACATCCGATCGAGTCGTACAGAAATCGTTTGGTCTGGTGAACGACTTCCTGGGGCAAATCTTCGTAGCGGAGTCCGACGGCAAACTCCGCCATCTTGCGCGAAATGGTGCTCATGAGGTCTCTCCTTCCAAACGAGTGTTTTGCCTGTTCACGTGGGTTTCAGGCCGAAAAAGCGGACTGAAGGCTGGCCCGAAGCCCGAAACCTCAACTGCGTCAAACGTTGGGTTGCAGCGCAGCGGCAGGAACGTAAAGCGACGCCTGCCACGCGGAAACTGCTCAGCCCTCGATGCCTAAACGTTTGCGGGTGTACGGAATCAATCCACCCGCCTGGAAAATGCCCAGCACGGCGTCCGGAAGAGGCGGGAAACGAAAAGTGCCCGCCTTGCAGCGCAGCTCGCCCTTTTCGAGATCGATTTCGATGACCTCTCCGGGTTCGATGGCGTCCACTGCTTCGGGAGCCTGGATCACGGGTAATCCCGCGTTGATGGCGTTTCGAAAGTACAGCCGGGCAAACGACTTGGCCACGACCGCACCCACACCGGCGTACTTCAGCGCGAAAGCGGCCTGTTCGCGCGAGCTGCCGCAGCCGAAATTCTTGCCCGCTACCACGATGTCGCCCGGCTTCATGTTTTTGGCGAAATCGGGATCCAGATCCTCAAGAGCGTGTGCTGCCATTTCCTCCGGGTCGGTCACCGTGTACGTGTACTTGCCCGGGAAAATCACGTCCGTGTTGACGTCGTCCCCGTATTTCCAAACCTTGCCGCGAATCAGTTCCATGGGCACCTCAGCCTCTTGTTTGCCTGCTCAGGGAATCTTCAGAGAACGTCGCGGAAATCCGCAATTTCGCCGGCAATGGCCGAAGCAGCCGCCGTCAGCGGACTGCACAGGTAAACCTCGGCCTCCACGTTCCCCTGCCGGCCGCGGAAGTTGCGGTTCGATGTGCTCAGACTGACCTCTCCCGAAGCCGGAATCCCCGCGTGATTGCCCATGCAGGGTCCGCAATTCGCGTTCATGACGATGGCGCCGGCTTCGAGGATGGTTTGCAGGTAACCTTTCTTCAGCGCCTCCAGGTAAACTTGCTGCGAAGCCGGGAAAACCAGCATTCGAACGTCAGGGTGAACTCGCCGTCCCTTGAGAGCTTTCGCTACGACCTCGAAGTCCTCAAGTCGGGCGTTGGTGCACGATCCGAAGAAAACCTGGTGGATCTTCGTGCCTTTCACCTCGGAGATCGGCTTCACGTTGTCCACGGTGTGGGGACAGGCCACCTGAGGCTCGAGATCCGAAACATCGAACGTGTGGGTTTCAGCGTACGTGGCGTCCGGGTCGGAGTGGATGACTTCGAATTCCTTGCGAGCGCGAGGGCGCACGTACTCCAGCGTTGTGTCGTCCGGTGGGATGTAGCCGATCTTGGCGCCCATCTCGACGGCCATGTTGGAGAGAACCATCCGGCTGGCGAGAGTCATGCGCTCAATTGTCTCGCCCGTGAACTCAACAGCCATGTACGTGGCGGCATCCGCCCCCAGATCGCCGATGATTTTCAGCATGATGTCCTTGGCGCTCACGCCCTCGGGCGGCGTGCCCTGGACCACAATCTTCATCGTTTCGGGCACGCGAAGCCAGATGCGCCCGGTTGCCATGATTACGGCCATCTCGCTACGGCCGATGCCCGTGCCGAATGCGCCGACTGCCCCGTAGGTAGTGGAGTGAGAGTCCGATCCCACAACCACAAGTCCCGGCAGGGCAAAGCCTTCTTCGACCATCACCTGGTGGCAGATGCCGCGGTTGATGTCGAAGAAGTTGGGGATGCCGTGCTTCCGCACGAATTCCCGAATTTCTTTGTGGTTTTCGGCGAATTTCGCGTTCGGGGCAGGAGCTGCGTGGTCCAAAATGATCACGTGGAGATTGGGGTCGTAGAGTTGCGCCACGCCGATTTTCTCAAACGTCTTGGCGATGGCAGCGGTGTTGTCGTGCGACATGGCGAAGTCGGGCACGATTTCGACGATTTCCCCCGCGACAACATCTTTGCCTGCCTTCTTCCCGAGAACCTTCTCGGCGAAGGTCTTCCCCATGAATCCCTCCTCTTGTGCGTCGGTTGCCCTTTCACGTGGTGCCCGCTGGCGGGCGCGCTAATATACCACACACCCGTTTGAATGTCAATTGCTTTCGGTCCCGGCAATTCTACACGTGACCCGAGAGCTGGTCCCGCTGAACAGGCTGCGGTGTCCCCGGGGTCACGTGTTTGCTCTGTTCGCCAAGTGGGCGCAAAGACCGCAAGCTCGTCTCTGACAGCCGTTCTTGTAAAGGTAAATCAGACCCTGCTGCTGTGCCGCAGTGAGCGTCGGGGTGCTTTTGTGCGGTGGTGCAGTCAGGAGACGTCGCCGCATGGTGCGCAGGATCTCGTTGTCCGGCAGGTGGGGGTAGGTGCGGTAAATCTCGTTGACAGTGGCCCGCAGGCGACCGTCGTCGGTCTCGTCGGCGACGGCGGCGAGAGTGGGCAGGACGACGTTCACCGCGATGTCGCGGGCGCGGTCTTTGCCCAGGAGCTGAGGCGCGTTGCTTCCTTTACGGGGCTTGCCGGTTAGAAAGCAGTCGCGCTGGTTCCAGAAGCCGAAGCTCTCCACGGTCAGCAGCTTCTCGAGTTCGCGGGCCGGACGTTGTCTGGAACGCTGCAACGTGCGTAGCAGCTTCGTGAAACTGTCGGCGAAGCCGTGCTGGCGAAATCGCACGACCAGTACGGCTGCTGCAGCTAAGCGACGCGTTGGAAAGTTGCTGGGGCGCAGCCGGAAGAACGTCCACGCCTGCGGGGGAAGAGGGTCGATTTTAGCGCGATCAGGGAAACCCTCCCAGAGTCGCTGGAGTGTGGTGAGAAAGGTGTCCGACGGACTGTCGACAGGGGGACCGGCATCCAGAAGCCCGGCGGCGCCGAGGAGCCAGGCCTGGACGTGACTGATGGCCTCGGAAGCGTCGTAGGCCTGTGTGTGCTGCCAGAGGCTGCGTACCGGTAGTCGGTCCGCCAGGGCGCGAGCCGGGGTCTGGTTCTTGGCGTAGCCGAGCGCTTCGAGAATGCCGCGGTAGATGATCTGATCCCAATCGTCGAGGGTGCGCTGCTCCCGGAAACGGGCTGCCTTCTCAGCCAGACGGAACCGCGAGGCTCGGTCGACAACCTGCAGAATGACCTCAGGGGGCTGACCTGCGAGCCAGCACGGCTCAGGGAGATCTGGTGCTTTGGGCAAGCCTGCCTGCTCCAGCAACTCGGCTGGCTCGGGCAGGTGGCGGTCCAGGTCCACGATGGGTACAGCAGCGCCGTCCTGCCGCAGGGTTCGGGCTTCTGCCGGACAGCCGGAGGTCACAAAGTGCAGGATGACGTTGTTGTAGCGCGGGTCGAGGTGGTGTCCGTGGCGCTCCCAGTCGTCCACGAGTGGGTGGAACTCGATGTCGCCCCGCAAAACGCGACCGTCGATTCGAACGGCGGCGTCGCGGTAGTCCGGGCCGGCATCGGTGTTTCGGCGTCCGGGCGACAGCACTTCCACAAAACGGCCGTCTGTGGTGCGGAAACGTCGCCCAGCGATCCCCCTTTCCCAGAGACTGTAGAGAAAACTCTCTGCTGCGGGTTCCTCGACGTGCATGGTTGCCCCCTGTGTTTGATTGCACTGCACGACTTTGGTGTGGCGCTCGAAAAGTCCAGAGAATCCACACAGCTTTGGGCGCGGCGCCGTAGCTGGAAGTGTCCGGTGTGCGTGGAATGCCTGAGGGCTACCGTTCGGTTGTCCCCACTGGAGCGGTCTGCGGTACCTGCTGGCTGACAGCGGATTTTGCGACGCCGAGTCGAATCTCCCCACTGGCTGTGAGAATGGAGCGCCCGTTGTTGAGTGATCTGGACAGCGCGTCCAGGTGCTCCAGGATGCGGCGCGCGTGCCGTCCCTGCGCCACGCGTGGCTGAAACTCGACTCGTCTGTTCCAGACATCCAGCGGGATGAAGCGCGCTGCCACGACGCTGTCCCCGGTGAGCGTGATTTCCAGGAGACCGCTGTCCCGGGCCCGGTCGCTGTAAGAAGCGAAAACGAAGTTCCCCAGGCTGTAAGCGATGAGTTTGCCTTTGTACAGTTCCAGCCCTTGCAAAACGTGCGGGTGGTGGCCCAGCACGAGGGTCGCCCCGGCGTCGATGGCCGCGTGAGCCAGGTCGCGCTGGTAGCGTCGCGGGGTTTCGCGCAGCTCAGTGCCCCAGTGGAACGACACGATGACCACCGCGCCGGAATCTGCGGCCGCACGAACGGCCTGGGCAACGCGCGAGGCGTGTCCGTAGCAGGTTCCTGGACCGTCCGTGCGCGCGTAGAACTCTTTCGGGAACGTGAGGGAGTAGCCGAGCAGCGCGACTTTCGTGTCTCTTACGCGAGCAAAGGTGGGCCGACATGCGCACTGGGCGTCCTGTCCCGCGCCGAAGTGAAGTACGTGCAGGGAATCCAGCGTCCGAATTGTGCTGCGGAGGGCGGTCGGCCCGTAGTCGAGAATGTGGTTGTTGGCAAGATTCACGGCGTTGATTCCGCCTGCCGACAGCACGGCTGCGTGGCGTGTAGGCACGCGGAACGTGAATTTCTTGTCAAAGGGCGTTCCGCCGTCGGCGAACGGGGCTTCGAGGTTGAAAATCCGCAGATCAGCCTGGCCTAGCAGCTGGCCCAGATGAGTGAATGGGTAAGAAGGACCTTCCTCGTCGAGAATGGGTGTGAGCCAGTTGGCCAGCATGACATCGCCGCCCGCGAGGATTGTAAGCGTGTCGGGTGACGTTGCAGGCTGGGCCCAGGCGCCTCCGGCGTTCCAAAACAGAAGCGCGGCCAGCGCTGTGGCCGCGACATCCCGAACCAGCTCTTGTGCCTTAGGAACTGGCAACGCGGTTAACCCTCGGTTAACCTTCGTGTTTTTCGTTTGAGCCTTCGGACTCGTTGTCACTCTTTTTCTTCGAGCTTTTTCGTCTCGATTTCGGTTTGCTTTCAACCTGCTCGGACTCAGCCTCGGCTTTGGTTGAGGTTTCTTCAGCCTGTGCCTCTTGCGCAGCAGGCGTTTCTTCCGTTGCTTCGGTGCTCTCCTCCGCTTCCGGTGCCGCTTCTGCGGGTGCCTCTTCTTTCGCTTTGCGCAACTCTTCGATTTCGGCCTCTTTCGCTGCTACCTGCTCTTTCAGCTCGTCAATCCTCGTCACGTGATCTTGGATCACTTCGTCCGTAGCGATCTGGT
>JAADFT010000111.1 GCA_013152765.1 Calditrichota bacterium
AGCGAAATTAATTTCGCCAAAGGACTTTGTGAAACCGGCCACGGCTGCTGCGCCAGGGTTCTCCTGAGAGACGCGAAAACACAAGCCTAACGAAACAAAAACGCGCGTTTCCCGACGTAGGGCGAAATTTATTTCGCCAAAGGACTTTGCGAGACCGGGCCACGGCTGCTGCGCCAGGTTTCTCCTGAGAGACGCAAAAACACAAGCCTAACAAAACAAAAACGCGCGTTCCCGCTGTGAGAAACGCGCGTCTCAACGTGACTTTCTGGTCTGAGGGCACAGCTCCCGCTGGTGCAGAGGCGCAGGACAACGCCCTCAGACCGCGTTTCCTTCTACTGGGCCGGACTCTTGTTGCTGATCTTCTCGACCCCGAGCTGTCTCAGAATCGTGTGCACCGAGTCAATGGTTCCCATCGAGACGTCCGCTGCCGGCTGCAGCGTCACGGCCGCTGTGCTGTCGCAACCCTTGGCTTTCAGCACCGCAGCCAGGCTGTCGAGAGGTACCGTCTGACCCTCGACGGAAACGGTGCTGTCGTTCAGCACAGCTACCGTGAACATCTTGGCCGCTGCAGGCGCCTGTTCAGCCGCTTGCTTCTTGCCGCAGGAAACGACGGCCACAAGCCCGAGAACCAGTGCGAGACTCAAAACCTTGCTCCTCATCGCTGCCCTCCTTCAGTTGTCACTTTGTCCTTCCTCCGCGAATATCTTGCGGAGGAAAAAGCTTTTCACACAGTCTCCTCAGACGCTGCGACTTTGGATGTCGGCTTTTCAGCAATCGGAGAGTCCAGCGTGATCCGGACAGTGTCTTCGCCCTGGCGCAAGAAATTCAATTTCTCAAATCCGATGATTTCCCCCGCCTTGTTCTTCATCAAAATGATCTCGTCCCGAGTCTCTTCGCAGATAGCCTCCTCGCTGGGCTCGCCAAACCACACCGTCAAGGTGTTGCCCTCGCGATCGTAGAAAATCCTCAGCTCGGCCAAAAGAACCTCCTCGCTGAAACCATTCTGACCGGGAAACCGGCAGCACGAATTGGCGAGCGCTGCTCAGCTCAGCAAAATCGCTTGACCATTTCCCGGTTCGACAAATCGGTGAAGTCGAGCCTGGAAGCCTGGACCTGGTTTGTGTTACCAAATTTTCCACGCGTGAGAGAGGCGTTGAGTTCGAGGTTTTTCGCGGTGTCGAGTCCACTCGAAGCCTTGACGGCAGCAGCACGGAACTCTGGGAAGTCACCCCCACAGAGATTTTGGACTTCCTGAGCTGACGAGCACGACAGCGACCCGCTCAGGCGAGATCCTGCTTACCTGTACAGCAGCGCCTTTTGCCGGAGCTTGAGGAAGTCAGCCACGCCTTCGCGCTGGAGCTGCAACAGCGAATCCAGAGGAGCGCCTTCCTGGAGCGCGCGGGTGATTTCCGCGCGGCCGGACATCAGGTTCATGCCGCGTTCGCGGATTTGCAGGCTGTCCGGGTACAGCTGACGCACAGCGGCGATCAAGCGCAACCCGAATTCCGCGGATCGGAACCTGTGCCCGTCCGTGACGTCGAGCCAGAGACCGCGGCACAGGCGGCCTTCGTACTTGGGATTCATGGCCATCCCAGGGAGGTCCACCGGTGTAAACGTGGTGGCTCGAATCTGCAGGCCAGGGATGGATTCGGCGGAGAGTTGTTGAATGAGCTGCTCCGGATCGATCCAGGGTGCGCCCACGTTTTCGAACGGATGGTGTGTTCCGCGGCCTTCCGAAATATTTGTGGCTTCGAGTAAGCCCATCCCGGGGTAGAGGAGTGCCGTCTCGGGACTGGGCATGTTTGGCGAGGGAGGAATCCACTTGAGGCCCGTCTCGTCGTAGAGCATCGCGCGTTTCCAGCCCCTCAGCGGCACCACGTGCAGGTCCGCACGCACGCCGTTTTTCAGCCACCCCTGCTCGTTGAACAGCCGGGCCAGCTCGCCCACGGTCATCCCGTGCCGGAGAGGAATGGGGTGAATGCCCACAAACGAGCGGAAGCGAGGGTCCAGCATGGGGCCCTCGACTAAGGTGCCACCAATCGGGTTCGGCCGGTCCAGAACGACGAACGGGATCCCGTTTTCCGCTGCCGCCTCCATCGCCAGCGACATGGTGCTGATGAAGGTGTAGAACCGGGCACCCACGTCCTGGATGTCGAAGATCAAGACGTCCAGGCCCTTCAGCATCTCCGGCGTGGGTTTCTTCGTCTTACCGTAGAGGCTGAAAATCGGCACCCCGGTCTTCACATCCTTGCCGTTCTCGACGGACGCACCTGCCTCGGCCTGCCCCCGGATGCCGTGCTCGGGACCGAAGAGAGCGCCGAGGGTTACTTCCGGGTCGTCGGCCAACAGGTCGGCGATGTGGCGCCCTCGAGAATCGACGCCTGTCTGATTTGTGATCAGGCCAACGGTTTTCCCCGCGACCAGCTGCCGGTAGTCGGTGAGGAGCCTGTCCGCGCCCACCTGCACCCGGGGCGAATCCGTGCTGCGGCAGCCCGACACTACGAGAAGCAGGTTCCAGACGACAAAAAGGCCCAGAGCAAACTGGCCCTGGACCCGGGTTTGTTTCTTCCTCACTTCGGTGTCCTCACGATTCCGACGGTTCGGGACGGTTGGTGTCGATCGGCTCGACCACTGGAACCAGAATCTGGTCGTTGGTGTGGAGGTCAGCCAGGTTCTTGTCCGGATTGTACTTGCGAAGCAGCCAGTACGGGACGTCGTAGACCCGGTTGCACAGGTACCAGATGTTCTGACCTCGCCGCACGATGTGTGTCTGCACGGACGTCACGCGGTAGGTGGAGAAGAAGTCCTCCTCAATGCTCCGCAAGTACTCCACTCGCTGGCGGTGGAATTCCTCGGGGGTCACGTTGCGAAACGTCAGGCGAATCTTCTGTCCAACGCGGATGTCCTGCCCGTAGGCCAGCCCGTTCAGGCGCCTGAGCTCCTGGGCCGGGACTTTGAGCCATTCGGCGTAGTGACCCAGAGTCTCTTCGGGTTGCACCTCGACCCAGCCGGACTTTGGCACCTCCACGAACTCTGCCAGTTCTGGCAGCCCTTCGGGCAACGCTACGCTCGAGGACGTGTCAGGCAGCGGCACCCAGTACATGTCCGGTGAGCCGCCACCGAGAATGGGCTTGTCTTCCTGTGCGAGGGCAAGCTGAGTTGTCGGACGTGGCTGTTCCCGCGGTGTGGCTTTCTGCGCCGTCTGGCGCTGCTTCGGCGCTTCGGCAAGCTGCGTGGCCTGCGGTTTCGGCGTCGGCTTGTAGTTGGTCGGCGGTACGTTCAGCAACTGGCCGGAACGGATTCTGTTCGGATTGCGAATGTCGTTGTACGCGAGAAGCGTACGCAGTGGCACGCGAAGTCGTCTGGCAATTTGCCCGAGGGTCTCACCGCGCCGGACGCGGTACGTCTTCGGCCGCACCTGTCCTTTGTAGCGCAGCTTTTCGGGAATCTGGGCGTACAGCGCTTCGGGCGCATCCGGAAGCTCCACTGGCAAACGCAGCACGTAACCCTTGGGGATGCGACGGTGGCCCCGCCACACCGGGGAGCGCAGGGCCGGATTCAGCTCGCGGAGCTTCTTCAGGTCGATTCCGAACGCTTTGGCCACCGCCGACGCCGGGACGTAGTCCGGAACGGTGAACTCCACGAAGTCGTCGGGTGGCAGGGGCTTCACGTCCGGGAAAAATCGGTCGGAGTGAGTCCGCACGTAGAGCGCAGCCAGAAACTCGGCGTAGAAATTACGCGACGCGAACTTGAAGTTGCGACTCCGGTAACGCCGTACGATGGTGTCGAAATCGCGCGTGTGCAGACGCTTGATGGCGCGCTTCATCCCTTGCAGACCGTGGTTGTACGCTGTGATGGCCAGCGGCCAGGTGCCCAGTTCCTCGTAATTTTTCTTCAGCAGTTGCGCCGCTGCTTCTGTTGCCCGCACCGGGTCGAAGCGTTCGTCCATTTCGTAGTTGATGCGCAGGAAAAGTCGGCCCGTGTAGCGTGTGAACTGCCAGATGCCGGCGGCGCCCATGTGCGAGTAGGCGCGGTAGTTGAAGGACGACTCCACGTGGGGTAGCGCCGTCAGCTCTTCAGGTAGCCCGTACAGCCGAAAGACCTCTTTCATCCGGTCGATGTACCGACCGGACTGCTCAAGACCGTAGCGGAAGAAGTTGGCGTTGCCCCGCTGCACCCGCACGCGCCTGCTTGCGTCGCGGAATTTGTGTTTCTGGTTCACAGCGGCCCACAGCTCGTACACCCGCTTGGCGTCCCCACGCAGCTTCTCGGGGTGTTTGGCGCCTCCGGAAGCCAGGGAGCGCAGGATGCGACGGTACTTGTCGCGCAACCGCCGGGCCCACCGACGTTTGGTGCGCTCGCTGGCGTGCTCTACCCCAAGCTTCTCGCGCAAATTGACGACTTCGTAAATGATGTCGAGTTGCTGGGCATCGTGCACGATCAGACAGTCGCTGTCCCACTGGGTGTACACCTTCACCCAGAACTCCACGTTCTTCTGGATGGCGTTTGGCAGAGGGAAAAGATCGTGCCGCGGGATGTCCGCTTCGGTGATGGTCAGGGACTTAGCGGCGCCCGTCTGGAAAACCAGGGCGACGAGGAGCGTTGCAAGGGTCAACTTTGCCTTCATCCCGTTCCGTCCGTTTTCTTCAGTCCGTTCTGTTCCGGCTGATCTGTGCAGTTTGGGCCATCTGTTCCGCGCTGGACAGCGCCCACGCTTGTCGAGCGCGGCAACGGGTCCAGCGAGACCAACTTGTGCAAGGAACGCGCCAGCTCGCACTACTCGTCGAACTCGCCGTCGAGAGCGGCAAGCGGCCCAGGGAGCTCCGGCGGAGGTTCCTCGGACGATTCGTCAAAGAAGTCGATGTTCCGAGGATCGTTCTGAACGATCCGGCCGATGATTTCGATCAGTTCGCCTTTGTCGCGCGTCTGCAGCTCTTCCATCGTTTCACCGACGTCCAGGAAATCCTCGGCGTCGAAGACCCACGAGTAGAGCAGCGCGACGGCGTGCTTGCACATGCCGCTCTTCTCGTTGCACGTGCAGGCCGTGGAAATGTGGTGTTCATCCACAGTGGCTTCCACGTAGTACTCGCCAAAGGCTTCGCGCACGCGCGCCGAAATCTTGTTCAGGAAAACAGAAGCCTTGGTGAGAAAGCCGGACGTGTAGAATTCCCAGCCTTCGCCACCGGTAGCTTCCTGATCGATGCGCTTGACCTCCTCGATGGTGAGCGAGGTTAGCGCCTCGGAAATCGGGTAAATCGCTTTTGTCCGATGCATCACTGCCACCACCTCTCTAATCGGCTCAGAGATCAGGTTTTTGATCTCTGTACTTCAAACGACCGGGTGCCGCCCGGTTCTGGTTCCATCTCTCGAAAAACTACCAGTGCTTCTGGCTTTGCAGTTGCCGGTGCGACGCGAGTACGTGCCGCGGGTCAAACCGGTTCGAGCTTTTCACTTTCTACACTACGTTCGTGTTCCAGCCTGTGCGCAAAAGATTCCGCCGCTCGCACCCTTTCCGAAATGGGCGGGTGATCGTGGAACAACCAGACCACCCAGCGCGGCGGGTCGGGGTCCTCGAGATTCTGCGACTGCAGTTTTCGCAGGGCGCTGGCAAAGGCTTCGGGGCGACCCGTGACCTCGAACGCGAACAGATCGGCTTCCCTTTCGTGCTTGCGCGAGACGGCCGACAGAAGCGGGCCGACCAGCTGGCCGTACACCACGAGCAAGAAAAACAGGAAAGGCAGCCCGCGCAGGTCCCACAGGCCGTCCAGACCGTGCGCATTTACCCAGGCGCTGTGCCCTGCCGCGGCCAGGCCGAGACCGCCCAGCTCGACCAGGAAACCCAGCACGAGCGTTTTCCAGATGTGCCTGTGCACGTGATGGCCCAGTTCGTGAGCCACAACGGCTTCGATCTCGTCTTCGCTCAGGCTGTTCAGAAGGGTGTCGCCGAGCAAAATGCGCCGTGTTTTGCCCAGCCCCGTCAGAGCCGCGTTGGCTTTCTGCGTTTCGCGACTCATGTCGAACTCGTACAGCCCTTCCAGCTGGAGCCCGACTTTCCTGAGCAGGGCATCCAGGCGCTCTCTTAGCTCCGGTCGCTCCAGGGGCTTGAATTTGTAGAACAGCGGCAGAATCAGCACCGGTGCGACCTGCGCAAGCACAACGCTGACGGCGAAGAACGCCAGCCCGACGGGAATCCACCACCAGAAGCCGAACGTCCGCAGGCAGGCGTAGAACAACAGCCCGAGCGGCAGGCCGACGAGGGTGCTGACCGCCAGCGCTTTGAGCTGTCGAACCAGCCACTGGAGCAGATTCTGGTTGGAAAGTCCGTACCGGTGTTCCAGAACGTAGCCCGAAAAGAAGCTGACCGGCGTTGTCGGCACAGCCACAACCAGTCCGTACAGGAAGACGAACACCAGAAACTGCACGTACGCGTTGGCGCTTAAAGCACTCGCCACGTGTGCCAGCTCCGAACCAGCCGCACTGAAGGCCAGCAGCCCCGTGACCAGCAGTTCCAGACCCAGACTGATTACAGCGAGCCTGACTTTTGCTCGGGAGTAAGCTTTCGCGCGGTCTTGTTCCACCTTTACCCGGTAAGTTTTGCTCCATTCCTTGCCGCGGGTCCAGCAAGCCGTCGGCAAACTTACGAAACCAGCCCGCCCTTT
>JAADFT010000112.1 GCA_013152765.1 Calditrichota bacterium
ACAAGAAGGTCGCCGTCCAGGCTTCGGTTTTTTCCGGCCTGACCGGCGACAAATATCCCGGCCTGATCACGTTCTACGCTTTTCCGGCCAAAGGCCACACCAACGAAGAGTGCGAGCAGGCCATTCTGGAAGAGATTGAGCGCATCAAGAACGAACCTGTGACGGAGCAGGAACTCCAGAAGGCCAAGGACAGGGCCCGTGTGGACCTCGTCAGAGAGATGCAGTCCAACCAGGGTCTGGCCATGACCCTGGCTTACTACCAGGTCATCACCGGCGACTGGCGCAACCTTTTCCGCGACCTGGATGCTGTTCAACGCGTAACCGCGGACGACGTGCAACGCGTGGCCCGCACTTACCTGACGCGCCAGAATCGCACCGTCGGTTACCTTGTACCTCCGTCAACGACCAGCGCCAACTAACGTTGAAACAGGCAAACAGCAAACGAGGTCAATCATGAAGTTACGTTTCCTTGCCAGATCGTTCTTTGCCGCACTTCTGACATTCGCGCTTGTCCAGACCGCGCCAGGTCAGCAGTCGTACAAAGACCTCAAATTCCCGCCTCTCAAACCCATCAAAATGCCGAAGGTCAAGCGAACCGTTCTGCCCAACGGGATGATCGTGCTGCTTGTGGAGGACCACGAGCTGCCACTCGTGGAAGCCTCGATGCGCATCGGCGTGGGTGGCGTGTACGATCCAGCCGACAAGGTCGGGCTGGCCTCCATCACGGGTGAAGTCATGCGCACAGGCGGCAGCACCTCGAGGTCCGGCGACGAAATCGACGACGCGCTCGAGCAGGTCGGGGCAGTTGTGGAGGTGGGAATCGGCCGCACCTCGGGCTACGCCACCGTGTCGGCACTGAAGGAACATGCCGATCTGGCCTTCGGCATCCTGGCTGACATTCTGGAACACCCGGCTTTTCCCGAGGACAAAATCGAGCTTGCCAAAATCGAGCAGCGTTCCGCCATTGCCCGTCGCAACGACGACCCAATGCAGGTCATCATGCGCGAATTCACAAAACTGATCTACGGAGCAGACAGCCCCTACGCTCGACATCCGGAGTATGCCACCATCGACCGCATTTCCCGAGCCGACCTGGTGGCGTTCCACCGCAAGTTCTTTCATCCCAACAACGTTATCCTGGGCGTCTGGGGGGATTTCAAGACCGACGAAATGATTGCCCGCTTGCGGAAGATCTTCGGCGGCTGGGAAAAGGTTCCTTTCCAGCGCCCCTCTCTCCCGCAAGTCAAGTACACGTTCGACTACTCCGTCAACTACATCGAGAAGCCGGAGCTGAGCCAGTCGTACATCATGCTTGGTCACATCGGCGGCATCCGGAAAAATCCCGACTACTTCACCTGGATCGTGCTCAACGAAATCCTCGGCGGCGGCTTCAGCAGCAGGCTTGTTCGGAACGTGCGTTCGAGGATGGGCCTTGCCTACTCGGTTTTCGGGGCCTACGGCGCCAACTACGACTACCCGGGCATGTTTTACGTGGGCTGCCAGACCAAGCTCGGCACCACCGTCAAGGCCATTCGGGCAATGCTCCAGCAAGTGAAGGACATTCGCGACAGCGGCATCACCGACGACGAGTTGAAGCTTGCCAAAGAGAGTTTCCTGAATTCTTTCGTGTTCAACTTTGACACCAAACGGGAGATCGTCGAGCGCCTGATGACCTACGAGTACTACGGCTACCCGAAGGATTTTCTGACCCGCATCCGTAAGGGAGTCGAAAAGGTAACCAAAGAGGACGTGCAGCGCGCTGCCCGGAAGTACCTGCACCCGGACAAGGTTCGCATTCTGGTTGAAGGTAACCAGAAGGGCTTCGACGAACCGCTCTCCGTTCTCGGGAAGGTGAACAGGATTGACATCACGATTCCCGAGCCCAAAGAAGAAACTCCAAAGGCCTCCAAGGCGGAGCTGGAGAAGGGGCGCGCCCTGCTTGCTCAGGCAGCAGCTGTTTGCGGCGGTGAGAAGTTGAAGCAGGTACGCACAATCCGGCAGGTGAGTCAGGTAACGATCAAGACTCCGCAAGGCGACATGGCCATTCATTCCGAGCGGATCCTGGTGTGGCCAGACCGCGCGTGGGAGAAAATGACCCTGCCCATGGGCAGCATGACTTCCGTCACCGTCGGGAACCAAAGCTGGATGATCACGCCCAAAGGTGTTCAGGACGTACCGGCCGAGCGTGCCAAGGAAGCACGCGAAAACATTTTCCGCGAGCTGCCGTGGCTGCTGCGACGGGCGTCCGACGGCGACCTGACTGTTCAGGCCCTCGGTCAAAAGCAGGTGGAGGGCAAGACCTACGACGTCCTTCTCCTCCGCGACGAGAAGCAGGGATTCTCGACCCGACTGTACCTGGACCCGGCAACTCACAAACCGTTGCGCCAGCACTACCGCGGCCGCGTGATGGGCGCTCCCACTCAGGTAAACGAGGTGTACGAGGCATTCCGAACGGTGGACGGCGTCGCCTTCCCTGTGCGCACCAAGGTGTTCGCAAACGGTAAGGAATTTGCCGAGGCGCAGGTCGACACGATCCAGGTGAACGTCCAGGTCCCCGACAGCCTGTTTCAACGCCCGTCCAGGTAGCTTGGCGAAGGCAGTAGCCCTGCAGTTTGGCACGAAGAGACAGGATTGAGCCAAGGTGACGAGCTTCAACCGGCTGGTACGCTTGGGCGAACAACGACTTCCCCTGAGCTTGCTTGGGCTCGCAGCCACTCTGGCGCTGGTCCTGCACGTCGCGTGCACCCGTGACAAGACGCCCACACGTCCTGCCTCGCCCTGGACCCAAATCGCATGGTCCGAGCCAACGGTGGTCTTCTCGGCGCAAAGTGGCGGCGTCTGGTACCCCCGGTTGCTCGAGCTCGACAACGGTACGCTGCTCTGCGCGTACGACACCAACGAGAACTCGGAGCACGTCGAGATTCGTATTTCGGTAAGCCGAGACGGCGGGCGAAGCTGGAAAAGGGGGAGCCGCGTGTTTGCTAACCCTGAGTGCGACTGCGCCAACCCTCACCTGCTTCAGCTCAGCGACGGCGCTGTGCTCTGCGCTTTCCGAGAGGTCGGCTGCGCCCCCTACCGCATCCGCGTAGCGATCAGCAGGGACCGCGGGCAAACCTGGTCTCTGTTGTCTACGGTTGACTCCAGCGGCAGCGGGCTGTGGGAACCTTTCCTGCTGAGCCCCGACGGCCGGCACGTCCACGTCTTCTACTCAAGCGAAGCGTACCAGCCGCAGTACCCGCAGGTGGTCGCAGCGCGGACTTCAATCGACGGAGGCAAGACCTGGAGCGCTCCCCGGATTGTGGCCAGCAGTCCCCGCTCACGCGACGGGATGGCGTCTGTTGTAGTGCTGCCCGACGGCCAGTGGCTCTGCTTCTTCGAAGCTACGGACGCCGGCAATCCCTTCGTGATTCGATCCGTCCGCAGCCTGGACGGCGGCCAAACCTGGACAGACCGCTCCTTAGTTTACGCACCGGACAGTTTGCATTTTGCGAGCGCCCCGTACGGCGTACTGCTCTCCGACGGCAGTTTGCTCGTCACGTTCCAGACCGACGAGGAACGAACCATCGAGAGTTGCAGTGTGAGCCTGGATCTGAAGTACGTTCGCAGCTTCGACGGTGGCAAAACGTGGTCGGAGTCAAGGCCAGTTCTGGCAGGCACGGACACCTACTGGTGGAATTCGGTGATCCAGCTCCGGGACGGCACCCTGCTGGCGGCAAGCAGTGTGTCCGCGACGGACCGTCCAAGCAGGATCGTCGTCGTGCGCGGGGAATTGATGCCGTAGCCCAAAGCCCCCTCAAACGTGTGCAACGGGAATTCTCCTCGCATCCGCGCAACTTTTGAGAATTGTGCCGGGCACTTTTTGCGAAGCACCCGGCACCTCTCTTCATGTGCGATTCAAGAAAGCTCGCTGGTTCAGGCCTGGAGCGCTTCCAGCGGTCTACGCAAACGCGCCAGCCTTTCGTCCCTTTCTTTGGCGAACTTCTCAATCCCCTTCAAAATCCATCTGGGCGAAATGTGTGCTTCCTCGCACAGCTCGTCCACGGTGCCGCCAGTGCGCCAGCGGTTGTCCCAGTCCGAACTGAGCGAGTACTCTTCAGCAACCTTCGACGTCAACCAGTCGTGCATCAGCCGAAGAGCGCCGTTGGTGATCACCATCGAGTCTACCCAGTCGCTTTCCGGCAGCACCTGGTTGCGGTACTCCTCCGGCTGGGCCATGAAGAGCTCGTGGCTGATGGCGGCCACAATCTTCACATTCAACCCTCGCTTGTCCAGCTCCGGGAGGATTTGCAGCAGGTTGTTCGTGGTGCTCGTTCCCTGCACCAGAACGGTCCCCATTTTGGGAAGATCCGGCCGGTAGTCGCGCATCACGTACGCGCCTTTGGCTGCGGCGAAATGGGACGGCACCCCCAGCGCCTCGCGATCCGGAATCGTGATTGCCGGTCGTGTGAGGTGCAACACGATGATCGGCGCCTTCAGTCGCAGCGCAGCGCCCAACACCACCGGCACCTCGTTGTGCTCCCACGGGTGCAGATTGATGACCTGCCCTTTCGGGAAGAGCTGCCCCACACCCGGCGAGAAAATGCCGAAGTGGGTACGCGAGTCGTCCGCCGTCTCGGGACCGGAATGTCCTGCCACCCAGATTACCTTGCCCACCTTCAGGTCGCAGTCTTGCGCCAACTGGCTGAAGAGACGCATCGGACCGTACTTCAGGTACGCAAACGACCCATAGGTTGAGAATGCGGCGTAGAAGCCGTTGAATTCTTTGTACGGATCCCTGGCGAAGTTCACCGTCACCATGCCGGCCCCGATTCCGGCGTTGGTGAATTCGGTGATCTCTTGCGGCAAAATCGCTCCGAGTGTGTTGCTCTCGCGGTCGTACCAGCCAAAGCCTTCGAAGTCGCCCCACCTCTGCCCAAAACCGGCGATGTTCGTCGACTCCGCCAGGTCCGCCGAGGACACAACGAAAAGAGGTCTGCCGTAGTCCTTGTGTCCGAGCGCGTTCACCCAGGCCCCCCACTTCCTGAGCGCGTTTCGGTTCGCCGCCTTCTCGCCCGGCTTCACAAACATCTCTTCCGGGTAGTTTTCGTAGTCGTAGATGCGCTCGTCATTCCACGGATTACGGTCGCCCAGCCGGTAAGTAGGCAGGTCATCCGGCACGCTGTCCCCAAGCGTCACCAGCGTGTCGGCCAGGTAGTCGATCAACGCCTGATCCCGCCGCAACACATCCAGCACGCGATTGATGTTCGTCCACTCCTGTTCGCGCTGGGCTTCTTCTGTTGGCGGAGCCGGCTCGCCGAAACCCTCGAACTCGATTCCGTACTTCTCCATGAAGGGTCGCTTGGTTTCCCAGAAGAGCTCGCTGTTCATCTTGTGGGGCGCGCCGTGTGACTTGTTGTCGTAGATCAGGTAGCCGCGCCCTTTCTTGGTCCGCATCCAGCCGATGTTTGGCACTTTCTTCTCGTTCGGCCCCAGGAAAAGTTCGAGGACCATTCGTCCGAGTTTTTCCCAATCGTGGCCGTTCTCGCAACCCACCACTCGCCAGCCGTGGCAGCCGAACCAGTCGGTTGGGGTACCTGGCACAACCTTGGAAATCGGGTGATCGTCGATCCCAAAATCGTTCCAGTCCACCACGTAGTACAGGTTGCTCAGACCGAGCCCCCACGCCGAGTTCTTGGTCTCGTGAATGGCACCCGGCGTGAGACCTCCCTCGCCTTCGAACGCCACCACCTTCACTTGCTCGGCACCCGCCATCTTGAGCGCCAGCGCTTCACCAGCCGCGGCCGGGGAGCCGTGTCCAGAAGGCCCGGTGTTGAATTTCAGGAAAAGCGTTTTGCCTGCCATTTCAGCGTGCCCAGGCAGCCCTCCATTGTGACGAAACCCGAGCAGGTCTTCCGCCAAAACAATCCGCTCGGGTTCCACGTAGTAGCGCTCATCCTTGGTCTGCTGGTACTTCTGCCTGAGCGCCTCCGACAGCACGGTTAGCATGGCGTAGATGAGCGGGATCGTGTGTCCCGCGACCAGGATGAAGCGGTCGCCGAATCGTTTTTCCGGGTGGCGAAGATCGTAACGCATCACGCCGCTCAGCATCGTGGCCACAAGGGCGTGCACCTTGGACCGCGAGCCGCCCGGGTGTCCACTCTGGCGGTAGTTCAGCATGATGTCGATGAGCTGATCGACCATGTCCTTCACAACTTCCCACTTCTCGAAGTGCTGCGAGATTTCCCTGTACCGTGCTTCGAGATCTACATGCCCAGTGTCCATGTAATCCTCCGTGTGCTGTTCCACCAGCGCGGAAGCATCCCTCGTTCCCAGTTCGGCTTGAATTTATGGACAGGGCGGCATTTTTCCAAACGCTTTAGCCTCAATTTTTAAGTCGTTTGCACGCCTTGAACCGGTTCTGCGGTCAAAACGGACGGCGAGTTAGGACGAAACGCATCTGCCCTTCAAACCAGCGTTCAAGGCAAGCGTACCCCGCGAACCCGCCTGAAGGCAGTGGACCGAAAGGCTCCGAGACCCTCGTTTTCCCGGGTACACATCCGTCGGTTACCCCGGCACGGAGCGACGTTCCAACAGCAAGCCCGTGCTGGGTGGATCATCACTTGTGGACGGCCAGCGCAAACGCGTCGCGCCCAACAAGACAGGAATGG
>JAADFT010000113.1 GCA_013152765.1 Calditrichota bacterium
TGGTCCTGGATCTGCGGGACGCAGCCGGTCAGCTCGTGATCCGTGACGAGGAGGAGGAGGTTGGCGCTGGATTGCCGCTGCAACAGGTGGTCGAGACCACGGCGCGCACTGGACTCGCCGGGTTGGAGAATCTGGCCGGAATCCCGGGCACGGTCGGTGGCGCCGTTGTGATGAATGCAGGTGCCTTTGGAACGGAGTTTTTCGACCTGGTTTCCGACATCGATGTCATGACATCAGCCGGAGAAGTGCACACGATTCGGCGCGAACAGTTGGACGTGGGGTACCGGAGAGGCTACGTTCCAGCAGACGGCGTGATCCTGGCAGCCCGGTTGCGGCTGAGGCAGGGAAAACGCGAGGTGCTGGAGAAGCGCGTTCGTGAGATTCTGGCACGCCGGGAAGCGAAGCAACCGCTGGAGTACCCGTCCTGCGGTAGCGTGTTCAAGCGGCCACCTGGCGACTACGCAGGTCGACTGATCGAAGCTTGCGGTTGCAAGGGACTGCGGATTGGTAACGCGCAGGTTTCTGAGAAACACGCGAATTTCATCATCAACCTGGGTGGAGCCACGGCCGAGGACGTGCTGGCCGTGATTCGGGAGGTGAGGCGGCGAGTGGCTGACCGGTTCGGCGTCTTGCTGGAGCCGGAAGTTCGCTTCGTCGGGTTTGACCAGCCGGTTGCGGCATTGCTGGAGGTCGAAGGTGTTGGGGAGGGCGAGAAGTGATGCGGCTTGCAGGTAATCCCGAGCTGGCAGCGGAGTTGGACCGCTGGGGTAGACGCGTTTTCCTGGCTTCCTTCGGATTGCTCGTCAGCCTCCAGTCTTTCTTCTGGCTGAACGAGCGCTACGGCTGGGTGCAACCCGGATTTCCGGAGAGCGGCATCTCAGCAGTGGCGGCGGAAAGCAGGGTCCCTGGCGACTCGACCCGTGGGCCGGTTGCGCCGGAAATCCCCAAACTGCGGGACCCACTGGCGATCTTGGCTGGCAAGGAAGTCATGGTTGTCGACCGAAAGGCTCGCCTTGTCCCGCTGAGCCTGGCGAGAGAGGGTACCGACCTGCCCGTGATCACCGGTCTTGAGGACGAGCCAAACAGAGCTGAGTTGCTGCGGAACGCTTTGGACGCCCTGAACGAGCTTCGCCGACGCCACTACGCCCTCTACGCTCGCCTTTCGGAGCTGCACTACGACGCCGGAGGTGGCTGGGTTGCTTACCTGACGGACAACGCGCTCCCGATTCTGCTTGGACGGCAGGAGCTGGAGGAGCGCTTACGGACGCTGGCCCTGGCTCTACCCGAGCTGGAGAAAATGGAAAGTCTGGACTCCCTTGCGCTCGTCGATCTTCGTTTCGCCGGACAAATTGTAGTCCGTTCGCCGTACCGACGCGGCGTTTGAAAGCGTCGGATGCCGGGGAAACAGTGTAAACCGGTTGGGAGTGCGGACGTTTACCCAACGAAGTTTGCGGAAAATGCCTGGATCCGGTTGCGCTTGAGCTGCGAAAACGGGATGGTTTGGAGGAGGGACGCGCGGATGCCTGGGGCGTTGGTCTGCTTGCGGTTCATCGAGGGATTCTGCAGGAGCGCAATTTTGTTTCGAAGACGTGAGCGCCAGGGACGGCGGTGGAGACAGAAAATCAGCGGCCTGGAGGAGTCCGGCGGGATGAACGTGTGGCAGCCGGAGCTCTCGGGCCTGGGGCAAAGGCCATCAACGGCATCGGGAGGCTGAAATGCCTGAGTACATAACAGGCCTCGACATTGGCACCACCAAGATCGGTGTGGTGATCGGAGAGGTGGATCCTGACGAAGAAGTCAGGATTGTTGCCGTCAGTACAGCGCCATCGGATGGCCTGCGACGAGGGGTAGTTGTAAACCTGGACAAAACTGTCCGGTCAATCGAGCGCGCGGTGTCCGAAGCCGAGCGAATGGCTGGAATCCAGGTCGACGCGGTCTACGCGGGCATCGCTGGAGATCACATTCGCAGCATCAACGGACGTGGCGTTGTAGCCGTCGCCGGGCCGAACAACGAGATCACGGAAGACGACGTTCGCCGCGTCATCGACGCTGCAAAGGCCGTGGCGCTGCCCATCGACCGGGAAATCATCCACATCCTGCCTCAGGAGTTCATCGTTGACGAGCAGCGCGGCATTCGCGACCCGGTCGGGATGGCTGGCGTACGCCTCGAAGCGGAAGTGCACATCGTGACAGGCGCGGTGACGTCCGCTCAGAACATCTACCGCTCCATCGAGCGAGCAGGCCTCAAAGTGAAGGATCTGGTCCTGGAGCCGCTGGCCTCAAGCTACGCGGTGCTCACGGAGGACGAAAAAGAGCTCGGAGTGGCACTGATCGACCTGGGCGGCGGGACCACCGACATCGCCATGTTTTTCCAGGGCTCGATCCGGCACACGGGCGTTGTAGCGCTCGGCGGCCGGAATGTGACGAACGACATCGCCATCGGACTGCGTACACCGCTGGAGCAGGCGGAAGCCATCAAGATCGAGCACGGCAGCGCGGTGCACCGGCCCGAGGACGACAAGCAGGTGATCGAGGTGCCGGGAATCGGTGGGCGTACGCCGCGCCGGGTGTCGAAGGCGTTGCTGGTGGACATCATCCAGCCGCGGATGGAGGAGATTCTGACCCTGGCCTACGAGGAGATCAAGCGCTCTGAGTTTGCTCACCTGATGAACGGCGGTGTGGTGCTGACCGGCGGCGGCTCGTTGCTGGACGGCACTCTGGAGCTGGCCGAGGAGGTTTTCGGCACGCAAGTTCGCCTCGGCATGCCGCGCTCTCTCACCGGGCTCACCTCCGAGGCCAAGAGCCCCATTCACGCCACGGGTGTTGGGCTGGTTCTCTACGGCATGCAGCAGGACGGAGCGGACATGACCCACCCGGGCGGCGAAGGTGGTCTTTTCGAGACGATTGTCAGCAAGATGAAGAAATGGCTTGGGCTGGAGTGAGTGGCGTCGAAGTGGTGAACGGGATGCAGAAAAGTCGGCAGTCGACGTGATTGTGAGGATTGGTTCAGCCAGGCGGGCACGGGAACGAAAGGAGAAAATGTCGCGTGTTCACGAATCGAAGGAGAGAAGCGATGAACCTGCGGTTGAGCTTTGACGACAAGGGCGTACCGCCAGCCAGGATGAAAGTGGTTGGCGTGGGTGGCGCAGGGTCAAACGCGGTCAACCGGATGATCGAAGCCGGGCTCACCGGGGTTGATTTTGTGGCCATCAACACGGATCTGCAGGCGCTGTCTACAAGCAAGGCGCCCGTGCGGATTCAGATCGGCCGCAACACAACCAAAGGCCTCGGTGCTGGCGCCGATCCCGAGGTGGGCCGCAAGTCGATTGAGGAAGACAAGGAGGCGGTCGTCAACGCTCTGCAGGATGCAGACATGATCTTCGTGACCGCCGGAATGGGAGGCGGCACCGGGACCGGGGCGAGCCCAATCGTTGCGGAAGTGGCGAAAGATCTGGGCGCTCTGACTGTGGCCATCGTGACCAAGCCGTTCCTGTTCGAGGGCCCCAAGCGTATGCAGCGGGCGGAAGAAGGCCTCGAGGAACTGAAAGAATACGTGGACACGCTCATCACGATCCCGAACCAGCGCCTGCTCCAGATTGTGGACCGCAAGACGCCGCTGAACGAGGCGTTTCGGCTCGCTGACGACGTGCTGCTGCAGGCGACGCGCGGCATTTCGGACCTGATCAGTGTGCCCGGGCTGATCAACCTGGATTTCGCCGATGTGCGCACAGTGATGGCCGAAATGGGAGACGCCCTGATGGGCTCGGCGGTTGCCAGCGGTGAGAACCGCGCCACCGAAGCCACCCAGAAGGCGCTGAACAGTCCCCTGCTGGAGGAGGTCTCGATCGCTGGTGCCCTCGGTGTCCTCGTGAACATCACGGGCGGGCCGGACCTGTCTCTCCACGAGGTGAACGACGCGACGACGATGGTCTTCGAAGCGGCGGGCCCGGATGCCAACATCATCTTCGGCGCGGTGATCGACGAGAAGATGACCGACCAGGTGCGGGTGACCGTGATCGCCACGGGCTTTCGCCGGGATGGTCGACGGAGCTCCGTCTACATCGGCAAGGAAATGCCGGCGGCAACGCCAACTGCCCCGGGCGTGGACATGATGGACATCCCGACCTTCGAGCGCATGAAGGCCGCTCGGGACGGGAACGGTCGCACCGCTCCGGCTCAAAAGAAGAAAGACGAGGACAATCCGGTTCGAATCGTACGAGAGGAGGACTACGAAGTTCCGACCTTCTTGAGGAAAAGAGGACGGCTTTTCTGACGAAGCGAACAACAGGACGGAAACCTCGCAAGCGGCCAAAGCGATTCCAGGAGTTGGCCGCGGCGTTCCTTGAGGGGGAGGTCCGGGCTGTTCAGCCGAGCGAGTCGGCCCCCCACGGCATGCTGCTGGTCTTCCCCAACACCTACGAAGTGGGGATGGGAAACCTCGGTTTCCAGACTGTTTACCGGCGTTTGAACGAACTGCCGGGATGGCGTTGCGAACGTGCTTTCGTTTACCCGGAGCCGTGGGGCTTTCGCCCGCTGAGTCTGGAGAGGGGGACACCACCTGAGAACTTTCCTTTCATCGGGTTTTCCGTGGCTTTCGAGCTGGACTTTCCGAACGTGGTCAGGCAAATTCACGGCGCGAACGTTCCGCTCCGTGCCCGTGATCGGGGAGAAGACGACCCGCTACTCATCCTCGGGGGCGCGGTGGCCATGTACAACCCGATCCCACTGGCTCCCTTTTTCGATCTCGTGTTCATCGGCGAGTTCGACGCGGTGTTGCCGCGCTTCGCTGAAGTTGCCCAAAGGGCACTGGAACAGCGCAAAACACGCCTGCAGATCCTGGAAGATCTGGCCCAACTCGAGGGCATGTGGAGCCCGGTACTTGAACCTGTCCCGAAGGCGAAAAAACGTGTTGTGTACAGATCGCCGGGGGCAGGTCCTGCCTACTCAGGTGTGGTGTCGAGTTACAGCCACCTGCGCGATCTCTTTCTGGTGGAGGCCGGGCGCGGCTGCGGCCGACGCTGTCGCTTTTGCGTTGCCAGTCACGTCTACTGGCCACTGCGCATGTTCGAGCCGGATGCAATTCTCACCACAGTACGGCAGTTCAATCCCGGTGCCCGCAGGATTGGCCTGGTTGGCTCAGCCCTGTCGGACTACCCTCGCCTGGCGGAGTTGCTCAACCTGCTTGCGGACGAAGGGTACGAGGTGAGTCTCTCATCCCTTCGAATTGACAGTCTGGATGAGGAACTGGTGCATGCCCTGGAAAGAGCTGGGGTCCGTTCGGTGGCTCTGGCTCCGGAGACCGGCTCGCCGCGGATGCAGCGAATCATTCACAAAAACCTGTCGGTAGAAGGGATGTTGCGTACGGCGGAGCACCTTGCGGACAGTGCCATCCAGAGCGTCAAGCTTTACTTCATCGTGGGGTTGCCTCTTGAGGAAGACACCGACGTGGATTTGTCGGCAGAATTTGCCGCCGAGTTCGCAACGCGTTTCCGGAAAGGGCGCGGCAAGAAGGGTGTGAGCTTGAGCGTAAACGCCTTCATCCCGAAGCCTCACACACCTTTTCAGTGGGCGCCGATGGCTGATCCGGCAACAATCGAGAGCCGTCGGAAGAGAATGAATTCGGCCGCTCGCAAAGTGCCCGGCATGTCGTACGCCCGGAAGAGTCTCAGGAATGAACGGCTGCAGGCGGTACTCTCGCTTGGCGGGTTGGATGTGGCTCAGGCTCTTCAGGTTTCGGTGGAGCAGGGGGTGAGCCTCACACGTGCCCTCCAGGCAGTGGGGGTAAAAGTGGACGACCTGCTACATCGAGAGAAATCGGCCGACGAGCGATTCCCGTGGGAGTTCATCGAGGGAGGACCCGGACGCGAAGTGCTCTGGCGGGAGTGGCTGCGGGCGAAAGAAGCGGCGGAAAGCTCGACAGGGAGCGAAAAGAGCTCGTAAAGAGGCCAGACGAGAAGGCGTGCACGTTTGGCCGCCAATTCTCGAAGACCAGAGTTTCCGACTTGGCGACGAGGGATTGAAACAGAATGTAGTCTGTGCCGGGTGGGGGAAAAGAAAAAGCACCTCCTCCAAATTCAGAAGGTGCTTGCAAGCAAAGCAGATTGTGGGGACATCAAGCGGCTTTCTGGACCCTCCCGCTGCGAAGACAGCGTGTACACACGCGAATGCGTTTCGGTGTGCCGTTGATGATCACGTGAACGCGGTGCAGGTTGGGCTCCCACCGGCGGTTGGTCAGCCTGTGAGAGTGGCTGATCTTGTGCCCGCGGCCTGGAGTCTTGCCGCAGATCTCGCAACGCTTGCTCATCGTGTGAACACCTCCCTTCGATCGAATTTTCTTCAACTGGGCGCAAGGATACGGATTTTTTTCGAATTACGCAAGGAAAATCGTAGCCTTTGAACTCGAAGCGAGTCTGACATGAGCTGCAGGAGCACCCAAAAAGGTGCGCTACTGCCAAGCTACGCGTCGTGGAAGCTTTTGGAGTGCTACACGAGGGCAAGCATGTATCTGCGGAAGCTTGCATTTCGAGAGAGTTGGTTGCGGGCTCATCGACCAAGACGGTTGGCGGAAGCTGGAACGCGTCCAGGTACAGAAACCAAGCGGGCAAGCTGGCTGCCACGCAAAACCGTGACAGGATTTAACTTG
>JAADFT010000114.1 GCA_013152765.1 Calditrichota bacterium
TTCGGCGTCACCTGGTCGATGGTGGTCTCGCGCTGGGCCACGCCGTTCACGATCGGGTGCAGCGTCAGGTCGTTGTAGCGCCGCAGAATCAAGTAGCCGTCCGCTGTGGAAGACGGTTCACTGAGCATCACGGCCACGCCGCTGGAGTTCACGCCCTCCTGGTCACCAGAAGCCCACTTGAACGATACCTCCACGGGGTTCCGGTAGGCACTGAACGTGGCCAGGTAGTTCCAACCCGTGGCTACTGCAGTGTTCACGAGCTCGCCATTCTGAATCTGGTAGTCGGGGTGCGCCGACCAGTTCGGGCCCAGCTCGTCGCGATTGAAGTCGTCCACGTAGGTGAACTTCGGCGCTTCGGTTTGCGTGGTGCTTTCGACCACGTTGGAAATTGCGCTCGGGTTGTTGGCGTCGTCGTAGGTGCGCAGTGCGAAGTAGTACGTGGTACCCGGCGACAGGCTGTCCACTACCGTGCTCTCCAGGGTACCGGCATCGCGCGGCGCCGGGGGATTAGACACAGCCGTAGCCTGGTAGAAATTCTCCTCGGTAATCTGAGACGTGCTGTAGCGGATCTCGTACCGTGTGGCGATGCCCTGGTCGCCGTCGTCGCCAGGGGCCGTCCACTGCAGAGTCACAGAGCTCTCGCTCACCAGCGCTGGCGTCAGGTCCGTGATGTCGCCAGGGAACTCGAGATCCGGAATCATCCGCAAATCGAAGTCGTCGATGTTGTTGTTGTGATTCCCCTTCAGCATCACGCCGCAGTAGTAGTGCGCAGCGTTACCTTGCTCTTTGTTCGGGTCATCCAGCGTGGCGTCCAGTTTGCCGTTGATGTAGCACTTGAAATGGTGGCCGTTGGGGTCTGTGTCGATGACTACCTTCATTTCATCACCCGGCTGCGGGTTCGGCAGCGACGCGTCGCCAACCGCCACCCGGTGCCCGGGCTGACCGTACTCAATCGTGTACAGTTCCCAGCGCTGAACGGACGTGCGGCGCCAGAGAAGGTAACCATCTGCGGAGGTGTTGGCGGCATCCAGCATGATCGCGAAACCGCCTGCGTCGATCCCAGCCTCGTCGGCGCTGCTGGCCCAGCGGAACTTCACCTCACGCGCGTTCCGCACGTTCTTGTAAACGGCAAGGTAGTTCCAGGAGTCGACAGCCGACGTGTTGGCCAGTTCACCATTCTGAATCTGGTATTCGGGCGAAGCCGCCCATGCGGGTCCGAGGTCCGTACGGTCGAAGGTGTCGGGGCCTTCCTGCTGGTGCAGGTAGTCCATCGTGTAGTCGAAGTACACGTTGGCCATTTCCTGGTAGCCATCGTCATTCGGGTGAATGCCGTCACCCAGCATCATCGTGGTCGTGTCGATGGCCGAAAACTGGTCCACAATTGTCAGTGTCCCGGGTGGGATGTCGGGGATATTGCCCGCTTCCGAGTCGTGGTAGATCTTCACGAGCTCGCGGTTGAACAGGTAGGTCCGGTCCAGGTGGTCTTCACGAGGGATGATCTTGCAGACCAGAATCTGCTTCAGGTTTGTACCGAACTCGCCGGTTTTCCACTTGGCCAGATAAGCAAGAAGGTAGGCCAGGTGCCCGGTGATCGTGTCGGCGAAATTTTGCCCGTTGTCGTAGGAGTACGGGATCACCGTGTTGTGAGTGATGTCGTTGGTTCCCAGATGGACGAGCACCAGATCGGGCTGGTAGGTGTTCATCTGGCCCGTGATGTCGTACTGCCCCGGCGGATAAAAGTCGGGGATTTTGGCACCGCTGTAGAACCAGCCCTCGTACGGGCTGTCACCGGTGTCACCCACGAAGTCGAAATCCGCCTGGGCATCGGTAAGCTGCTCGTACAGAGGTCGCCGGAAACCCAGGCTATCCGACGAGAACTTACCGAGCGTGATGGAGTTGCCCACCATCATGATCTTCCAGGTCTGCGCCGAAGCGGCTTCGGCAGACCCCAGGACAATTCCGAAGAACAGTGTTACAACCAGCGCTTTCGGAACTCGGACCCGTCCCATTCTTTCCTCCGCTGTGTCATGCAATTTGGGAATTACAGCCTGTATCAATTTCAACCACCTGGCCGGACGCAACCCCACCCTGCGAGCGGCCAGGCTCGAAAGAACAAGAGGTTACACTACTCCCTCTCCGAAATTATCGGCGGACTGCCGGATTTCTGACAACATTCGTGCCAAGCCAAAGGTCGAAGGGCGAACTTGAGGAAGAGGCGGAAAGGTCTGTTACGTGCGTCACGGGAAGGACGTGCTGGGGCCCACATTCCCCGAACTCAGCAGCGGCTGGAAAGACGTGGGAAGTCTCTTCCGGGAGGGGGAAAAGATGTCCGACCACACCAAATGCGCCCAGAGTGTCTCAGCCAGAAACAAGGTGTCCGTCTCACCCTTGTGCACAGACACCCCGAGAGGACACGCAACAAAAAACCGCCCCTGAAGGACGGTCCAGTGAATGCTTAGCCTGAGAGTGAGAACGTGCCGGCAGCAAAAGTTCCGGTCACAACACCCAGCGCCTTGCGTCACGGTTTCTCTGCGCCGACATCCCGGCAAATTTACCCACTCTCAAAAACAGCCGCGCGGACTCCTGACGGGATTCTCACGGCACAATATGCACCCCTTTCGGCGGTGCCGGCGGCTCCAGATCGGCTTTGAAATTCAGGCCGCGGTAGACCCACTTGATGGCGTCCGAAATCACGTAACCGTTCGCATCGTTCGAGATTTTCACGTAGCCTTCTGTGCCGCGCTTGAAGTAGTAGACGCCGAGACTGTTCCAGCGGCCGACGTTTTTCGTCTGGTCGATTGTTCCGTGCCGCACGCCATTGGCGTGCTTGAGCTCAAACGGCACGTTGGAGGCTTCACGGTAGTCCTCGGGCCGATCGCCGTGCCAGCCGTGCCATTCGAAGACCTCGTAGTAACCCGGCACGCCGATCGTGGGGCGGTACGTGGCGGTCATTTCTCCGTGGCCGGGTGGCGCCACAAAGTAGCCGTAGCCTTCACACGCGCCGTAGGGGCAATCCGTCGAGACCCACTGGGTCCAGTACGGATTGTTCTCACCGTCCGCGTTGTACTTGGACAGCATCGGCTTCCAGTCGCCAACGTACTCCACGGGCGCGGACCCGGGTGAGGTGTCGTTGTTGTGATGGTTGCCGACGTAAATGTCCGCGATGGCCACGGTGGGCTGTTTGAAAAGCAAGATGCCGTCGCCGCGGATGTCCTTCTCACGGGCCCCGGTTGCGCCGTACAGCTCCACCTGATCAAACGGTTTCCCGTTGTTGAAGTCGGGATCCTGCCCACCCTGGAAGCGGTAGTACGGCCCGGCGTAACCCGTAAGTCCCCTCAAGTCGCCGTCAGTGACCGTGACATTTTTGCCGCTCGGGTTGCAAATGGCCACGCCGTTGTCGAAGAAACGTGCGTACGCGCCATTGCCAATCGCCTGCATGTCGGATGTCGGGTAGCCAAGGTTCGTTTCAAACTCGTCGTACCAGAGCGAAATGTAGTAGTAGTCACCAAACGTCCGGCCGTAGTACGCATCGCCCATCAGCGCCGTGGTGAGGCCAAAACGCATGTAGCGAAAATCGTTCTTACCGCGATCCTGCTTCTTCTCCCGGACGTAGTCCTCGATGATGTACACCAGCGGCTTTTGCCCCTTTTCCATCCAAAGGTGCAGGTTCTCTTCCATGTGCTTCCAGTTCCAGGCGAAGCGCATGAAGCCTTCCCACATGATGCCGTTGGCCACGTCCAGGAGGTAGTCGTCGCCGCCGCCGCCGCAGTTCACCACGACAATTCCCCTGCGGTCCCGCGCCACTTCGGCGATTTTCTGTTTCTCGTACTGCAGCATGGCCCGGATGCCCGCCTCCCAGCGATGGTTCACCCATTTCAGGCCGTGTTCTTCAATGTCATTCACGCCGTTGTTGTCAAAGTCGACGTCGTTAAGCTCCTCGGAGTAGAAGATCTGCCGAAACGCGTCGTAAAAGGCCCCGTCGAAATGGCTGAAATCGGTCTTGGTCATGCGGTAATCGATGAAGTACTCCCACGCCGGCTTCCCGTCGACCTCGGGAGCCACGTCCGTCAAATTAGGCAAGTAGCCGAAGCCACCGAAACGAATCGGCACGCGAATGGGCTCGTTCGCAGCGTGGTCCTGAACGGCGAACTCCCCGCTGCTCGGGATGCCCGTCACGCGGTTACCGTCGATCCCGGAGAAACGAATGACGTCGTCGCCGACGAAGAGGTACTTGTTGCGATTGTCGGCGAATCCTTCCGTTGTGGTCACAACGATCTCGGAAGCTCCAGCGTGCACGGGCTCGGCGAGACGAGAGTAAATCGAGCGGAAAGCAAAGAACTCCGGCGGGTTCGATCCTGGCCATGCGCCCTGCTTGCTCGTCCCGAGAATGAGCGTTTTGGGGTTGTAGCGACGGATCTCGTCGGCGAAGATGGCACCGCCCTCGAAACCCGGGATGGCAACCAGGTCAAAACGCGCGAAGATCCGCGCAGAAGCGCCCCACGAATTGTTGGGGTAGCCATTCTCAGCGGGGCGCTGGAAAACAACTCTCGGGTACGGCGGGTTGAAGTCTTGCGCGTACCCCGCACTTGCAGCGCCAAGTGCCAGCAAAACAAAGGCCATTCGAACTCTCACCAGAACCTCCCTCAGAAAGTACCGCTCACAATTTCTCGTCGATTAAACCTCGCTGCTCGCGAGTGAGCAGCCCGGCAGTTCAGCACCCGGTTACGCGACCGTCTCCCTTGCACAAGTAAAATTCTCAGAAATCCACACGCAGGATTTTCACGACTCCTTCTGAGCCAGTTCTTCGTAGAGCTCCTCAAAGGCGCGCACCTGCCCTTCCAGCGAGAAATGATCCTCAACACGTTCTCGGCTGGCCTGGCCCATTCTGGCTCGCAGCTCCGCGTCGCGCCCCATTCGGAGAATTGCCTCGGCCAAAGGCTCGGGTTCTTTCGAGGGCACCAGGATCCCGGTTTCCCCATTCACCACGGCCTCCACAGTGCCCTCCACCGCGGTGGCAACCACCGGGAGGCCCGTGGCCATGGCTTCCAACACAACATTCGGTAGGCCTTCCCAGAGAGACGGTAGTACAAAAACGTCGAACCCGTGCAGAAGTTCAGGAACGTCGCTGCGAGAGCCGAGAAACTTCACCGCGTGCGCAACACCGAGCTGCTCGGCCTTGTCCTGCAGCGACGCCCTCAAAGGGCCATCTCCGACGAAGACAAATCGCGCTCGTGGGAGCTCCGACAGAATCCTCGGCAGCGCATCGAGAAGGTAGGTGTGCCCCTTCTGCACCGTGAGGCGCGCAACGGTACCGAAAACCAGTACGTCGTCTTCTCCGAACCACTGGCGACGCAGCTCCGGTCTGGCACCGGGTCGGAACACGTCCAGATCGACACCGTAGTAAATGGTCCGCACCTGCTCGCGGCGCTGGCTGCGGTCGTTCAGAATCATTGGCCAGATGGAATTAGACACCGCCACCACGACGTCGAAACGCGGAGCAAGAAGCCGGTAGGCCAGTTTGTGCTTGGGCCCAAGAGGTTGCGTGATCACCTCCCACGAAATCAACCCCTTCGGTTTGTAAATGTACGTTGAGGCAGCTCCGACCACGTCGGCATAAAACAGGGTCGTCATCATGAGGTCAGCGTGCTCCTGCTGGGCCACCTCGGCCAGCTTCTTCGGGAGGGACAAGTCCAGTGCGCGCTTCTTGGGCAAAATGTAGGTGGCCTCAGCTGCCTCGCGAAACTGATCCTCCAGCGGTCCAGACTGTCCCACGCTAACGACCACATTGCGAAACCGGTCCCGGTCCAGGCGTCGGATGAGCTCCAGCAGCTTCTTTTCGCCGCCCCCGATGCCAAATCCGTTCACGACCTGAACAACGGTCAGCCGACCATTCCTTTCAGCTTCCATTGGACGCCTTTTCGTAAATCGCCATCAGTTTCCGGTAATGCTGCTCCGGTTCGAAGAGTCTCTCCGCCTTCTCGCGGGCTCGTTTCCCCATTTCCCGGAGTTCCTGGCCCCGATCCCACATGGCCGTGATGGCCGCTGCAAGACTTCGAGCGTCGCCCGGTTCACAAAGCTCACCATCCACACCTGGCTCGATCAACTCCGGGATGCCGCCGATCCTGGCACCCACCACGGGTTTGCCAAGCGAAAACGATTCGTAGATCGTCAGTGGTGAGTTGTCGTAAACCACGGACGGTACCACCGTGAATCGAGCTCCGGCCACAAGATTCCGGAGTTCATCGCCCGATTTGTAGCCTGCGAACTCCACGTTTGTTAACCCGAGTTCGCGCGCGCGGGACTCCAGGGCTTCTCCCAACGGGCCGGTACCGATCACAACCAGCCGCCCCCGTTTCACGTACTGCATGGCCTCGATCAGGACCTGGATCCCCTTCTCCCGTTGCAGGCGGCCCACGAACACGAAGTAGTCGCCAGGGGCGTAGTGAGGCGTGAAGTCGTGCACAGCCAGGGTGTAAGGCAGCCAGTCGATCCTGTCGGCGTCCCAACCGTACTGGATCATCTTGGAGCGCAGGAACCGGCTCGGCGAGTGGAACCGGTCGACATTCTTACGGTAGCTGCCAAGCCACTTGTGCACATACGCTTCCACGGCTACCAGGGCCCCACCTGCGTGGAACCGCGGAAGCAACGGTTAACCGCCGCGTGCCAAAAGGCCCTGCCACCGCATTTTTCGCACACGCGGCCCTTGCCGTCCAGAAACAGGTAGCCGGGGCAGAGGATCTTGTACTCGTGCAACGTAAACACCACCGGCAGCCCCGCCCGCTTCAGCACCGGCAACACAGCCGGACTGAGGTGGTGGTAGACGCCGTGTACATGTGCGAGGTCAGGTCGAGTGTCCTCGATCAGCTGCTCCAGTTTGTGTTGTGCTTCGCGATTGTACACAAAACGCACGGCGTTTGAGAGCCCGTGCACGACCCCGCCGCTGCTCGCACCGTTTGCTTCAACGAGCGAGGGGAAGTATCTGGCGTAGGGCGTGGGCTCATTTCGGGGGTGCTGCATGGTGAACGGAATCACCTCGTGGCCGTGCTCTTCGAGGAGTTGCTTCACGTTGAACACGTAGCGCTCCGCACCGCCCTCGACGTAAAAGAACTTGTGAACGAGCAGGATTTTCATTTTCAGGAGTGAAGGTTCCTCGTTTGCAACCCGGCCGTTTCGCGACTCGAGGAAGCGAAAGCGTTTTCACTCACGTTGGGAGCCAAGTCCTTTCGCGTCCGCACGGCTTTTTCCAGCACCTCCTCCCACTGCGCCGCTTTGTGATCCCAGGTGTGCTGACGCAGCAGCTTGTCGCGCGCTGCTTCTCCGAGCTGACGCCGCAACCGGTCATCCGAAGCCAGTCGCGCGACCGCTTCCGTCATGGCTTCCAGGTCGTCCGGCTCGCACAGGACCGCATCGACGCCGTCCTCCAGGTACTCGGCAATTTGGCCGATCCGTGTGGTCACAATGGCCTTGCCCGCTGCCATGTACTCGAAAATCTTCACCGGTGAGAAGTAGAACACCGGGAGCTTGGGGTAAGGCGCAATCACGATGTCCATTTCAGTCACGTAACTGGGTACTTCCTCAAAGGGAACCACGCCAACCAGGTGGATGAACTCCGCCAGGTCGTTCCGCTTCAGGTGATGCTCAAATTCCTCTCGGGGAATGCCTCCACCTCCAACGAGCAGAAATCGTGCCCTCGGCTCCCTTGCCACCACGCGCTGGACCAGGGACGTCAGGTGGTCGAGGCCGTGCCAGACGTTGAACGACCCGACGAAACCAACCGTAACCTTGTCTTCCCAGCCGAGACGCGCGCGTGTACCGCTCGGTCCCACGTTGCTGAACTTGGCGGGATCGGCACCGTTCGACACGACTGTGACCTTTTGCGGGTCCACACCGTAGCTCAGAATGTACTGTTTCAGCGTCCTGCTGACGGTAACGATGGCGTCCGCACGATGAAAATTGAGGCCTTCCAGCCAGCGCGCCAGGGGCCGAATCCTGAAGTACTGAGGCTGAAACAGCTCCGCTTCCAGCAGCGAGGGGCAGTCTGCTTCAAGAACAAACGGCAGACCGGACAGGCGCGCGGCAGCAAGAGCGGAAGCCAGGTAAAGATCCAGCCGCGCCACAACCACATCCGGCTGCACTTCGCGAATTGCCCTGAGCTCGCGAGGAAAATAGAAGGCATTTTCGGCAAACAGCTTCGGGTCGTGCACGTAACGGGAAAGGTAAGGCTTCAGGCGCGCTTTGAGTCCCTGCTCTGCTGTTCCGACAGAGCCGTTGCCCTGCGGCTGGGGCTTCATCCAGCGGATTTCAACGCGGTGCCCGCGCTTCTCGAGCGCTCGGAAGAGTTCCAGCGGCTTGATGGTGGAGCCAAGCGAAGCGCCCCACAGGTCCCAGAGGTAGTTGAAGTAAAGGATTTTCACGACCAATCCGCCTTCTGGTGTTTGCTGCGTCTCTAAGGAGCGATGGCCCAAAAAAGATGCAGGCTCGCGCCGGGCCAGATCCGCGCAATTCTGTTCCCGAGTGGACGGAAGGCAGCACGCAACAGACGCTCGAGCTTCCCCGGCATGAGCGGGTGCCAGAGCCAGGGGAAAAGACCGATCGACACCTCTTCGCCGTAACCGAGCTTCCGGAAACGCCGAAAACCCGCCACCTCGAAGTTTCGCCGGACGTAGCGCGGCGTCACAAAATGCTCGAGCGCCTGGGGTCTCCAGGCCGCAAAGGGGGCCCAGGTGTCTTTTTCGCGCAGCCCCAGCTTCTCACTCACCCACTTCACCAAGCCAGCAACGTTGCTGTAGTTCGGCACGGAAAGGAACACAAACCCGTCCGGGCGAAGGACGCGACGAAACTCGGCTGCGACCGCGGCCCCGTTCAGGTAGTGTTCGAAACTGTCGACGCAAAAGACGGCATCGAAAGAGCCATCCCGAAAAGGCAGAAAATGCGCGTCGCCGCGAACAAATCGGGCCTTGCTCTCGCGCAGAACCCGGTCGAGCACCAGGTCGTAACCGGTGTAGCTCCCGCCCTGCTGCTCTACGAACCGCCGTAGCAGCCCCCGACCGCAGCCCACGTCCAGAACCCGCCGCCCCTCAACGCTGAGACCGAGTTTGCTCAGAACAGTTTCGAGAACGCCACCCCGGAGACCGTCCATCGCGGCAAACGGCGAGGAAACAAGCTCTCCGTTTTCCCGGTAGTATGTCTCAACCTGTTCCAGGTAGTCAGAAGCCACACGCCTCTCTCCGTCAGCGCAACCCGCTTCGTCGCAGCGACAAAAGCGGCTTGAAGCGCAGAATCCACAGTGTTGCAGCGTAAAGCAACACGCCGATTGCAGCCAGCACGAGCCAGTACACTCGCTGGAGCGACAGCAGGCCAGCCGTCATCACCGTTGTGGCCACAACGACTTTCCAGATTTCCCCTACTCCACTCGGCCTGGCAATGCGCCTCACAGCAAGCACCAGCGTGATCACAAAAATCGTGCCTTCCGTTGCCACTGTTGCAGCAGCCGCTCCGAGGTGAGCGAAGCGCGGAATGAGCAGCCAGTTCAAACCGACATTCAGCGCCAGTCCCAGCGTCTGGATTCCGACCAGCTTTGTCTGGAAATTCGCCGCTCCGTAAAGCGAAGCCAGAAAGATGTTGAGGAAGAGGATTCCAGCTGCCACAACGAGGATCTGCAGCGCCGGAACCGCCTGGACGTACTCAGCGCCGAACACGGTGCCGATGATTTGCGGAGCCAGGATAATCCCTCCGGGGATCATCGGCAAAGCGAGGGCCGAAAGGTAAACCATGGCCTGACCAAAGAGGCGGGCGAGGTTGTTTTGATCCGACTTGCTGTACACAGAAAGGCGCGGGAAGAGCACGGTGGCAGCAATGTTGGGCACCACGTTGGTGAACGCCAGCAGCTTGTACGCAGCCGAGTACCAGCCCACCACGGCGACGCTCTGCATCATCGAGAGCATGACCACGTCGATCTTGTTGTACACCGTGGCCAGAAAGACAGAAACCCCGAACGCGATGGACACCCTGAGCGTACCGGGCCAGGCCGCCGTGTCGAAAGCGACGCTCGGGCGAAAGAAGCGCGCCCAGAGAAGCCCGGCAGCGAGGGTTGCGCTTGCGAACCCGGCAAGTGGGAAAACGGCGGAGAATTCCTCCACCCCGAAACCGCGGACAAGCAAGAAGAGCCCAAGACCGGTGATCAGGGTCTTCTCCGTCACCACAACGAGCGTTTCGAAGTGCATGCGCTCGTGCGCGCGGAAAATTGCCGTGAAAGCCTGCCCCACCGAGGACGCGATGCCGTAGACAGCGAAAATCTCCACCGCGCGACGCGTGACCTGGTCGAAGCCCGACAACGCGAGAAATGCCAGCAGAAGGCCGTACGCCAGGGGAGCCGCCGCCAGCTTGATGCCCAGCACCCGGGCCAGGAGTCTGCTGGAAGACTCGCGTTCTCGCGCCGCCTCGCGCGTCAACCACGTGTTGAGCCCCAGATCGTTGGCCAGGAAAACGAAAAACATTAGGGTGGAGGCGAGCGAGTAGCGGCCGAAATCGGCGTCGCCCAGAAAACGCGCCGCAAAGGGCATCAACAAAAGGGCCAGGAGGAGTTGTACTCCCTGGCCCAGACTGACGAAGAGGGTGTTTTTACGGAGGTCAGGCAATCGGCACCTTCTCCCGTTCCACAGCCACTTCACTGACCTCTTTGCGAGCCGCCGTCGGGTTTGCTGCGACGAAGTTGCCAATCGCAAGGTAGTCGAGATGCCCCAGCTTGAAGGCCCTCACCGCGTCGGCAGGGGTGCACACGATGGGCTCCTCGTGCATGTTGAAACTTGTGTTGATGATCGAGTGAAGCCCCGTGAGTTTTTCGTACTCCTTGATGATCCGGTAAAAGCTGGGGTTGTACTTCTCGTCCACGAATTGCGGCCGGGCTGTCTGGTCAACGTGCACGACGGCAGGGTAGTTTTCGCGCATCTCGTCGGTACAGTCGAAGGTGATGGTCATGAATTTCGCGGGGAAGTCGTTGGCCCCGATGTTGTGGTAGCCTTCCTCGGCCCGCTCCCGCAGCGTGGCTGGAGCAAAGGGCATGAACTCGGTCCGGTGCAGCTTCTTGTTGAGCCAGTCGTTCACCGTCGGGTCGGTTGGCTGGTAGAGAATCGACCGGTTGCCCAAGGCGCGCGGACCGTACTCCATTCTGCCGTTGAATCGGGCCACGACACGCCCTTCGGCGAGAAGCTCAGCGATGCGTCGTTCCACGTTGGGCACGTACTCGTAAGCGAGTTCGCCCTGATCCAGGGCCTGCTTGATTTCTTCTTCCGAGAAATCCGGTCCCAGGTAAACGTCCTGAAGCTGGATCGGGAGGAATGCTTCTCCCTCCGGCAACCGCTCCGCGTAAGCCTGGAAAGCAGCACCAACGGAGAGCCCACCGTCGCCCATGGCCGGAAAAATGAAGACCGACTTCGCCCCGCGCAGTTCGGCGACGGTCTGATTCACGCGCACGTTCGCAAAAACACCACCAGCAAGGCAGACGTCGATTGGGCCGTACTCGTCCAGCAGCTCCTGAACAAACTGGCCCACAACACGTTCGGTCAGAACCTGCACGCCAGCCGCCACATCCTCGCGGGGAAGGTCACGCAGATTCACCGGAATTGACTTCAGAAATTTGACGTAGTTCGTCCGGTGCGGGTAGCCATGCTGGAAGTTCCGCTCGGCCAGGACGTAGCGAAAATCCCCGTCGTACTGGAACAGACTTTCGAACAGCTCCGCCACCTTCGCGTAGTCGCCGTGGGCAGCGAGCCCGGTTACCTTGCCTTCGTGACGATTTGGCTTGAACCCGAGTGCCCACGTCACCAGATTGTAGAACAGCCCGATGCTGTGAAAACTGCTCACCTCGCGAACGAGCCGCATCTTTCCGTTTTCGGCGAGGTAGACTTTGCCCGCCATTCCGTCGCCCTGGCCGTCCAGCGTTACCACCAAAGCCCGGTCTCTACCCGACGCGTAGTAAGCCGACGTGGCGTGAGCGGCGTGGTGATCCGTCACGTGCAACGGCTTGTCGGCCAGCTCGTAGCGGGCCAGAAGCTTGCGAATTTTGCGCATGCGCAGCTTGTTGTAGAAGTAAGGGTAGAACAGCCAGTACCTGTCCCAGCGGATCGATTTGCTGAACAGCGAGGCAACAATCCAGCGCCAGTTTCGGTAGCGAGCGAACAAATCGCGCAGGACGTACTTCTGAAGCTGCCAGGCAGGCATCAGGGGCACCGCGACGGCGTCGATGTTCGAGCGGTCCGAGCCCGTGATTCGCATCACCTCTTCCAGCGCGCGCCACGCCTGGCCGTGTGCTTTCTCGTTGCCATTGTGGAGCTTGATTCGCGACAGGCGCTCTTCCTCAATGGCCGCCAGGATTTTCCCGTCCTCGATGATTGCCGCACCAGCGTTGTGGTCGTCGTAGTAGCCGAGTATCCGCATGGTTTCTTCCCTTGCTCTCTGGTCCCGTTAGAATTGTTCTCGACAGATTTTGCTCTTTCCCTCCCAGTTCTTGTTTCGGTAAAATCTTAAAATGCTTGACCTTGTAGCACGATCCGCC
>JAADFT010000115.1 GCA_013152765.1 Calditrichota bacterium
AACTCCCCGGCTGCGTTTGCCCGTCCGCCCGCGTGGACGGTTCAGTAGAGCGAGCTTCAGCTCGCTGAGGAAGGTGGGTTCCTGCTACAGTGCAGATGTCCCGTTCTGGCCTGGAGCGCAACGACTCTCGTTGTTCCTTCTGTGTGCCGTTTCTCCACGCGCTCGGTGACTCTGTGTGGTTCGGCGATCTGGTTTCGCTCCCCGCCCTCTGCTCTTCCTCAACCACGAGCAAGCCCACCCGTAGGTTAAACCGGAGCCAGTTAGTCCGGAACATCCGCACACGCAAAATCGTCTAAGAAACACGCCGGGACCCAACAGACAGAACCTGTCTCTTTGGCGCGACCGAGTGCATCAAATGCCACAGGAGGTCGCGCAATGGAGAACATTGAGAAAATCGTTGAACAGTACTGCGGCGACTTGAGGGACCGGGTCCGTGCCTGCCACTCACGGGAAGTGGCTCGTCTCCTCGCCGACGTCGTGTACTACGAACTGGGGCCTCTGGCTCAGCAACCCGAAGTGGTGAATTACCTTGACGATCTTCTCAAGGTTCTCTTTGAGGAGACCTTCGACAGCGAGGGTAAGAATCGTTTTCTAACACCCAACATGGAGTAAAGTATGAAGAAGCAACGGCTGTTTTCTTTCCTGACCATCTTCGCTCTTGCTGCAGCTCTGGCAGTGGGCTGCTCGAAGTCCAACGAACAGGCGAATGCTGAGCCAGCTGCCAAGGGTGGCGGCGAGGCGGTTCAGACAGCGACTTCGACCACGTCTGGCCCGGTGGCTCCCGATTTTCAGTTGCGCGGAGTAGACGGCAAAATTCACAAGCTGTCCGACTACAAAGGCAAAGTAATCATCCTGGATTTTTGGGACACCTGGTGCCCACCTTGTCGGATGGAGATCCCCGATTTCGTGAAGTTGCAGGAACAGTACGGCAAGAAGGGGCTGCAAATCATCGGTGTGGCCTTCGGTCGGCAGGGTCTGGACGCTGTGAAAAACTTCATGGAGCAGTACCACATCAACTACCCTGTTCTCCTGGCCACGATGGAGGTCGTGCAGGCTTACGGAGGGATCCAGGGCATTCCCACCACGTTCGTGATCGACAAGCATGGCCGCATTTACCAGAAGTACGTTGGATACCGGCCTCGTAGCGTGTGGGAAAGCGACATCCAGACGCTTCTGGCTCAGAAGTAAAGGGTCAAGCAATGGACATCAAGGTTCACATTGACAAAACGATCACGATCGAGGACCTTGTCCGCGAACACCCCAAGTCCGTTGGGTTCCTGATGGAAAAGGGCATTAAATGCCTGGCGTGTGGGGAACCCATCTGGGGAACGCTTGAGAGCAGCGCCAAAGAGAAAGGGTTCACGGACGAAGAAATCGACAAGATCGTAGAAGAGCTGAACGAGCTGGTCACCAAGGAGGAGGGAGGTAGCGAAAAAGAATGAAAGCCTACATCAAGCAAATCAAGGGATTAGCGCTGGCAGCTAAGTCGGACTCCGAACACTGGATCACGATGGACGGCCCGTACGACCTGAATGGTCAGAACGCCGGGCCAAGGCCGATGGAGGTCTTCCTGATGTCGCTCGGCGCATGCACGGCCATGGATGTGCTTTCGATCCTCAAGAAAATGCGCCAGCCTGTGGAAGATTTCGAAATGGAAATCGACGCGGACAGGGCCCCCGAGCATCCCAAGGTGTTCACGCGGGTCAACATCAAGTACATCATTTACGGCCGCGGCATCAAGCCGGAGAACGTCGAAAGAGCGATCGAGCTGTCGCAGGTGCGCTACTGCTCGGCCTCGGAAATGGTGCGCAAAACGGCCGAAATCACGACCAGCTTCGAGATTCGGGAACCGATTCCCGATTGAGTCTTCCCTTCAGGCAGCAGTAGTCTCGTAACCCCGTCCTCTCGCCGGACGGGGTTTTTTCGTGTTGGCCCAGCACGGGAACAATTCGTGTCCGGCCCCGGTGGTCCGACGCGTCAGCGTCCTTAAAGGGATCAAACCAACCGACTGATGAACAGCCCGTAGAGAGAAAGCAGCAAAACACCTTCGGCGCGGGACACGCGTTTTCCAGTGACCATGATCGGCCACAGCAGCAAGCAAAGAAGGAACATGGCGGGAAGCTCGAAGTGCAGCACGGACTGCGGCACCGCCAGAGGCCGCACAGTCGTAACGGTGCCCAAAATCAGCAGCACGTTGAAGATGTTGCTCCCCACTACGTTGCCGATGCAAATGTCGGTTTCGCGGCGGTAGGCAGCCACAAGAGACGTGGCCAGCTCCGGTAACGATGTTCCCACGGCGATCAGCGTAGCGCCAATCACCCATTCGCTCACTCCCGCAGCACGGGCCAGCGCCTGGCCTGAGTCGATCATCAAATTGGACCCGAAAACCAGCCCAACGATGCCGGTTGCGACGAAAAACGTGTTCTTAAGCAGGCATTTCCAGGGGGAGTCTTTGTCGCACGGACCTCGCAGCAGGTTTGAAGCTCGCTCGTCGATGGTGCGGTGAAGCATGAGCGTGCTGAACGCAACCATTCCACCGAGAAGGATGAGGCCATCCACGCGTGAAACGCCACTACCGTGCCAGGCCAGCCCAAGAAAAGCAAGCTGGGCAGCGATCATGATGGGTACTTCCTGCAGGAGCGTTTTCCGCCCCACGGTGAGTGGGCGCACAATGGCAGCCAGGCCCAGGACGAGGCCCGCGTTCGCGATGTTGCTCCCCACCACGTTACCGAGCGCGATGTCCGGGTTGCCGCGCAGCGCAGCCACCAGACTCACGACCAGCTCCGGCGCCGAGGTACCGAAAGCCACAACCGTGAGACCGACAATCAGCGGATGGACGCGAAAGTAACGCGCAAGGTTGGAGGATCCTTTGACAAGCCAATCCGCCCCACCGAACAGAAAAGCGACACCGACTGCAAAGACAAGAAGATGAATCAACAAAGGCAGGATTCCTTTCGCGGCTCAGTCACGCACCACCCAACCTCCGGACGCCAGCAATTTAGCAAGATGCCAGCGCAAAATCAAGGTTAAGCGCCCGGCGACTCCAAACGCTGCTGTCTGGGAAGTGATCCTCGGACTTTCGCCCGGGCACCTCGCGGTCGCGCATCCCCGGTCAACTCACAGACTTACACACAATTTCCCTGATTCGCGCAGCATGACTTGCAAGAGAGCGCCCGTCGTAGAAATGTCCTCGCGATTTGAGAAAGATCACGAGTTGAACTGCGATCCGCACCTGGAGCACGGTTCTGAATTGCTGGCCCGGCCTGTGCCGCTGTCTGGCTCCCCCGAACCGCAAAACGTGAGAACGGCCTTCCGTCGACTTTGGCGCTCTGCCTCTGGTTCTGCCGCACTCAAGCCCTGCCGGAAAAGCTGCCGGACTTCCGCTTCGATTTTCTCCGACTGCTTTGGAGTCATCCGCATCTCAAAGCGACTGTGCAAACAGCGTTACCCTCGTTTACGAAAAACAAAAAGCTCTTTGATCCGAATTTCCTTGCAATTACCAGATCTTTTGTCTACCTTGGTACCGAAACAAGCGGACCACCTTTCGAGCTGCTCAAGGACTGCAGTCAGTGAACCCCTTCTTCGGAATACCAGCCTGACCTCACCGACGCACAACACCCCCAGCACGGACAAGACTCGATGCGAAGAAGCCTCACGCGGCCGCTCGTCGCTCGAACGTGGTTCCGTTCATCCGTAACATAGCAACAAAGCAAGGAGCAAAAAATGGCACAGGCGAAACAAGGCGACACCGTAAAGGTGCACTACACAGGAAAGCTCGAAGACGGGACCGTGTTCGACACGTCAGCAGACCGTGAGCCGATCGAGTTCACCCTCGGCGATGGCCAGATCATCACTGGTTTCGAGAATGCCGTACTCGGAATGGAGGAAGGCGAGAAAAAGACGGCGAAGGTCCCTTCTGACGAAGCTTACGGTCCCCATCGCGAGGACATGATGCTGCGGGTCGGCCGCGACCAGTTTCCCCCCGACTTAAAGCCCGAGGTAGGCCAGCAGCTTCAGATGACGCAGTCCAACGGCCAGACACTGATCGTTCAGGTGGCCGAGGTGGACGAGTCCACCGTCCTGCTCGACGCCAATCACCCGCTCGCAGGTAAGGACCTGATCTTCGACATCGAGCTTGTGGAGATCGTGAAGTCCGAGTAGCGGTTCCCCGTGTTGAACCGGCGTTTCAGGCCGAATCAGTGAGAATCGGTGTAGTGCCGGACCAATTCTGCACACACATGACTCCTGCTTTCCCCACTTGTGGAGAGAGCAGGAGTTTCTTGTTTCGGGAAACGGACCGTCGCCCCGCTTCGCTCGGGTTCAACAAACGTTCTAACCTGATTAAGAAAGCACTACGTTCTTTCCCCGCTCTGTTGCGGGCCTTCTGAAGCCATCTTCTCGAACTCCAGCCAGAGCCTCCAGAGCGCGCGGGGCACGTGAAAGCAGCCCTTCCATTTCCCGCCCTTGGCAGGTAGAAACACCTCTCCCCGGCGGTTCAGGTACCCCCACCATTCTCCGTAGTCGGGGTCCGGAAAGCGCGACCAGGTGTACTCGTGCAGGCGCGTGTACCAGTCCCAGAGCTCAAGTCGCCCTGTCAAACGGTACCCCATGGCCGTGACCATCAGCGCCTCGTTGTGAACCCACCAGAGCTTCTGGTCCCACTCGAGCTTTTCCGGCGGTTTCCCGTCAGCATCCATGAAGTAGAAAAGTCCGCCGTGCTCGTCGTCCCAACCGAACTCCAGCATCCAGACAGCCGCTTCCGCAGCCTGCTCGATCAGCTGGCGGTCTCCGAAACGCTCGCCAACGTCCATCAAGAACCACATCGCTTCAAGGCCGTGGCCGGGAATGATCAGCCGCCCCTCGAAGCAGTCCGGGTGCGAGCCATCCGGTGCCACGTGTTCAAAGATCAAGCGACGTTCGGGATCCACAAAGAGCGACAACACCTGGTCGACGCTTTCGCGCACGATTTGTTCGAACTCACCTGGATCGAGCTGCCAGGCCATTTCAAGCGCGAGATTCACGAGAATCATGGGTAGCGCCATGGACTTGAGCGGGCGTGTGCCCGGCACACGTTTCTCGTACTTTCCCTTTGGATTTTCCCGGCGCCTCAGGATGTTCTCGTATGTCCGCCGAGCCAGGTCTTTCGCTTCTTCGTCCCCTGTTGCCAAGGCGTACTGGCTGAACGCCATTGCCGCGAAGCAGTCCGAGAAGATGTTGTAAGGCTGAATTAACGGCCGTCCCTGCCTGTCCAGCGAGAAGTACCAGTTGCCCGCAGCATCTGTGCCGTGCTGGCGCAGAAAATTTGCTCCTAAGCGAGCAACGTCGAGCCATTCCGGACGTTTCTCAACCCGATTGTAGAGAGCCGAGAAAGTCCACACCTGTCGCGCCTGCAACCAGACGAATTTGTCCGTGTCGTACACGCGGCCTTCGCGATCGAGACAGGTAAAGTAGCCTCCGAACTCTTCGTCCAAAGAATGGTGCTGCCAGAAAGGTACGACGTCGTTTAGCAAAGCCCGGCGGTACAGATCGGCGAGAGCTTTTGGTTCAAGCTTCACAGATCACCTCACACCGTGTCTCGTGGGAAATTCTCTCTGGTCTGCTTGAAATTACCGCTTTTTCGGGCAAGGCGCAAGATTGTTTCCGACCGCTGCTTCAAATCACCTCGTTATGCGTGAAGCCGCAGAATTGTAACAACCCAACAACCCATCCCGGAGAAAACCCACAGTTGTGCATCTACTGCCATTTTACGGAGAGGGAAAATCTGCTCCACATACGGCAAACACATTGGTCCCCCTGGTGACGCTCCACAGTGGAGTCCCTGCGAGTGCTTTGATGCCAAAGTGGGGCAAGTCACGCCGGGAAGGTGGGCAAATGAAGAATCGGACTCAGTCAGCAACGGTCCAGTACGGGAAAAATTGCTGTTTTGGAGGGCTCAGCCCCCATGGGCTGGAAATGTTACGGAAGCAGAGTGAGAGTCCCATTCGGGCCAAAGAACGCGTAGTGCGGTCTCAGCTTCGTTCAGGAAGTTCGACGTAGCAGGCGTGGGTACCAACCAAATCGAAGGGCAAATGCTTAACTCACTATTTCTGCAGCAAATCGAACGGCGTTCAAGCCCGAATCAGCGATTGATGGCTTCACCTCTCCGGAGAGCAAAACTACCTTACCTTCTCAATGCCGTACTTCCGCATGATTTTCCACAGGTAGCTGCGTTCCACACCCAGTTGTTCAGCTGTGCGGGTCATGTGCCAGTCGTTTGCTACGAGCGCCTTTCGGATGTACTCGCGCTCGAATTCCCGCCGTGCCTCACGCAGTGATCGCACTTCCTGGAAGTGAACGGTGTCAAGGTCGAGTGCGGTTGCCACATCCCGGTAGGTAATAACCTCGCCATCCGTAAGGACAACCAGCTTTTCAACCAAGTTTCTGAGCTCTCTGACATTGCCAGGCCATTCGTACTCAAGTAAAGCAGAAGCGGCGTCGGGAGCCAACCTTTTCTTCGGGAGCTTATTCTCTTCGCAAAAACGCTCGAGGTAATAGTCGAGAAGCACAGGGATGTCTTCCGGCCGGTCCCGCAGAGGTGGAA
>JAADFT010000116.1 GCA_013152765.1 Calditrichota bacterium
TGAACCAGACCGGAAACACCGCTGTGTTTGCCCAGTCGCGCCAGCTTCACCATCTTGTCCATCTTTTTCCGGTCCGGCAGGAGTTCCCGGAAGACGTAGCGCTGCAGCGCCGGCTGGCCCTTGGTTTCGCGGACGGCAGCCCGTGCGAGAGCCATTACCTCAGCCGTACGCACAGCGGGGAAACACGTGGTCGTACAGGCGCCGCACAGCAAACACTCGAAAACCGTCGACTGCCACGTTTTGGTCAGGCCGGTCTCACCTTCTCCGGCGGAGCGCACCAGGTTGTTGCGCCCCCGAGCTACGTTGGTCTCGACGCCGGTCACCAGGTAGGTCGGGCAAACCGCCTGACAGTAGCCGCACCGGTTACAACGAGCCGCTTCCTCCTTCGCAAGCTGAAGAAAATTCGTACCGTTTCCAGAATCCGCCATGTTTCAAATGCCTCCGACGAAACGCCCCGGTGCCAGCAAATTGCCCGGGTCGAAGATCTTTTTCACGTCCCGCATCCTGGCAAGAAGAGTGTCCGAAACGGACCACAAGGGGATGCCCGCCTGACTCAACTCCCTCTTGGCCGCAGGGTCTGCCGCCAGCAGGTCCACACGGGCCCGCAACGGACCCAGCACAGAACGGACCTCCCGAAACAAAGAAACCAGATCCACTTCGGGCGAGTCGATTTTCAGGTAACCAACGCCCGTACCCGCACCAACCCAGGCGAGCCCGGCTTCCACCGGTTCAAGCGCAGCCAGCACGCCCACCGCGTTGCGCACCGGGCCACGCAGCTTCAGAACGGCCTTCGCCTGCTGCCAGCCGCTGTAGAACAGACGCTCGATCTTGTTCCAGAAAGCCGCCGAGTCGCTGGACTCGAGGACAGCCGCTTTGCCGCCCACGGCTTCGGGGCCGAGATCGCTGGCGAGACGGTCGACGGCTGCTTGCAGCACCGGTCTGGTTCCCTCCAGCCGAAGCGCCAGCAGGTACGCCCCGTCCGGCACCGGTGCACCCTCACTGCGCAGCAAACCCGTCGCGCGGGTGCCCAGCGCTTCCACAGCAACCACAGGGTCGGGGGAACGCAACACGGCCTCCACCGCGACGTCGAGCGAATCCGGCGTCGCAAAAGTGAGCACGAGCGACCTCTCTTCCTGCGGCAACGGACGAAGCCGAAAAGTAACCTCCGTCAGCAAACCGAGTGTCCCGTAGCTGCCCACGAGTAATTTCGTCACGTCGTAGCCAGCCACGTTTTTGACCGTTTTGCCGCCGAAATGAACCTGCGAGCCGTCCGGCAGGACGAGCCGCACGCCCAGAACCAGATCGCGCGGCGCCCCGTAGCCGTAACGCCTGGGTCCACAGGCCGCAGCCGCCACAATTCCACCCAGGGTGGCGTCGCCACCCCACGGGCTGTCCAGCGGCAACCACTGACCGTGTTCGCCAAGGGCCCGCTGCAAAGCCGCGTAGCGAACGCCGGACTGAACCGACACGGTCAGGTTTGCCGGGTCGTGGTCGGTGATCTGGTCAAGACCCGTCGTCTGCACCACGGTCACCGACGGAGCCTTCGGTAAGTCTCCCCAACGCAGCTTTGTGCCGGACCCAGCAACCACAAATCTGCGCTGTTCTTTTGCGAGATTCTTCACCAGGTCGGCCAGAGCCTCGTCAGTCTCCGGCGCCACAACCTCCTCAACCTCAACGCCAAGAATCGCTTCTGCTTCCTTCGCGGTCACGCTGCGTTGTTCTCCTGTTCCAGCCTCCGTTTTCCAAACAGCCAAACCTCAGCAACCAACCCCAGGAGCTCCGTGCGCAAATCCTTCAGAAACCAAGATTTGAAGGAACCGCCCACCAGGCGACAATTTGCCCTACCCTGCTACTGTAGTACTCCTCAGGGGCTCGCAGCAGAGAGCTCGAACGAATCCACCACTTCGCCGTCCAACGTTTTCGCCTGCAGGCGCACTCGACGGCCGTCCACGTCCACGCGAACGTAGTGGTGAGCCTCTGCCCAGTGATCACCGGGTTTCGTTCTCTTCGGGTCAACACGGTAGAGTCTGGCGCCGCCACCGCCGGTCGTCACGAAAGTCACGCCGTCACGCCGGGTGCGGTAGTAAAAGTGGTCGTGCCCGTTGAACACACAGCGCACCCGCCCGGCGTGCTCCACCAAAAGAGGCAAAAATGACCGTGTGATTCGCGTGTTCACGGAGTCGCGTTTCGGGTTTGGACTGAAAGGCGGGTGGTGAAACGCGACGAAAATGTGTGTAACCGCCGTGTCGGCGAGCTCGTTTTCCAGCCAGTTCAGTTCCGGACTGCCCGGCTTCAGCAGATCGTAGTACGACGAGTTCAGCATCACGAATTTGGCGTTGCCAGCCCGGAAACTGTAGTACACACCGGCCGTGTCGGCGTAGGGCATGGTGAACACTTTGGCAAAACCGGGCCCCCGATCGTGGTTTCCCATCGCCGGGAAAAACGGGAATTCTTGCCGGAAGCGCCACGTGTCGGCGTCGAATGCCAGCCACTGATTCCAGTCGCGCCCTTTGCTCACCAGATCACCGGTGTGCAGAACGAAGTCAGGCTTCTCAGCGGCAATTGCTTTGAGCAACCGGCGGTGCAGGGAACCCGGGCGCGAGTCGCCGTACACCACAAACGAGAAAGGCTGGTCGGGAGCGAGACTCGCCACGCGGTCTGCCTCGGTCTGACCAGCCGGCAACCGGTAGCGCAGCTCGTGCCGCTTGCTGCATCCCGCGTAAATCGTGGTCAGAACAAAAAGGAGCAACCAGGCTCTTCGAAACCACCAGCGTCTGCGCATCTCAAGCTTTCCGTTCACCGTCGTCTCTCCGCTTCGAACGTTTGAGGGTTCTCTGGCTCGCCTCCGGGAAAAGTGCTTCCGCGTCGCGGTTCGTCAGGCAACGGGGAAAATCTTGTCCGGGTTGCAGAGGTCCTGTGGGTCGAACACGTGTTTCAACTGGCGCATCAGCTCCAGCTCGCGCTCGTTGAAAAGCAACCGCATGGCGTTTCGCTTCTCGAGTCCGATGCCGTGCTCACCGGAAATGGTGCCGCCCACTTCCACGCAGACCTCCAGGATCTCGAAGCTGGCTTTCAGGGCCCGCTCCTTCTCTTCCGGGTTGCTGGCGTCGAACACGATGTTGGGGTGCAGGTTGCCGTCTCCAGCGTGCAGCAGGTTCCCGACCGTCAGCCCGTACTTGTCCGCAATCTCGGCCACCCGCTTGAGAACGTACGGCAGTTTCGTCCTCGGTACAGTGCCGTCCGCCACCATCGTCGAAGGCTGAATGCGCGTCATTGCCCCGTAGGCGCCGCGCCGACCAGCCCAGAGGCGGTCGCGTTCCGCGTCGTCCCTGGCAACACGCAATTCGCGAGCGCGGTGGCGCTTGCAGATTTCTGCCACGGCGTCGGCTTCCACCTGGATCCCAGCGGCTGGTCCGTCCACTTCGATCACCAGCACAGCCTCGGCGTCCCGAGGGTAGCCCACGGCCATGCTGTCTTCCACAACCTGAATGGTCGTCCGGTCCATCATTTCCAGCGTGGCTGGCAAAATTCCCTCGCCGATGATTTCCGAAACGGCGTCGGCAGCGTCGGTGAGTGAGTCGAACACGGCCAGCATGGTTTTCACGGCTTCGGGTAGCGGCACGATCTTCACTTTCACACGCGTCACAACGCCCAGCGTACCCTCGGAGCCAATCAGCAGACCAAGCAGGTCGTACCCGGCCTCTTCGCCGTCCTGACCGAGCCACTCGACGGTGCCGTCCGGCCAAACGACCTCCACACCGAGCACGTGGTGGCTGGTCACACCGTACTTCAGGCAGTGGGGCCCACCCGCGTTCTCAGCAACGTTGCCGCCAATGGTCGACACCTTCTGGCTGGCCGGATCGGGAGCGTAGGTGAAACCGTAGGGCTTCAGAGCCTCGCCGATTTTCAGGTTGAAAATCCCGGCCTGCACAACCGCGCTCCGGTCGCGCGGGTCGATTTCCTCCACACGGGCCATTCGTGACATCTCGAGCACGAGGCCGCCCCGGGCCGGTACAGGCCCGCCGCTCAGCGACGTCCCGGACCCACGCGCAACGTAGGGCACGCCGCTGGCGGTAGCCAGACGAACGATTTGCGCCACCTGCTCCGTCGAATCGACAAGCACGACGGCGTCCGGCTGTCCGCGGTCGAGGCTCGCGTCGTAGCCGTAGACGGTCAGTTGCTCCGGCAGCGTGAGCACGTTGCGCTTCCCGACGATTTTGCGCAGCTGTTTTTCCAGCTTTCGATCAAGTGCCATTTTTCTCGGTCGCTTTGCAGTCTCGGTCAAAGAAATTGGAAACGAAGTCGCGCGTGGCGCTTCCCTCTGTCGCTACTCCTCTTCAAGGTCCGCCAGCAGGCAGTGAACCTTCACGACCAGAACGGCAAGTCCGTCCGAAAGCAGAGCTTCCTCCAGTGCAGAACGAAAGCGTTCGGTGTCACCTTCGCTTACAACCCGCAGAATGGCAGGCTTGGCTATGCCGACCAGGTCTTCGATCGCGACCTGCTCCAAAGCAGACCGCGGCTGCCCACCCGTGTAGCCGCTGACGCCGTTGTCCAGCAGCACGAGCGTGAGGGGCAGGTTCCTGGCGCTGGCTTCCAGAAGGTCGGCCATGCCCGTGTCGGCAAAGCTGTAGTCGCCGGTTACCACCACGACGCGGCGTTCCGGCCGGGCGGCAAGCATCCCCATGGCCAGACCCAGCGCACTCCCGGGCGCGGGCAGCACGTCCACCGCCCGCCAGGGCCGGTGCGCAAAATGCAGTGCGCAGCCGTGGTCGCCAACCACGAGGGGTTCAACTGGCAGATCGACTTCGTTCAGCACCTCCCGGAACGCCGTGAAAACTTCGGCAAGCGTACATCCCAAACACACTGGCGCTGTACTCGGGCGGTCGCGCTTTTCCGCCAGCGGAAAGAACGGTCGCTCCAGCTCAAGCTTTGGCTCGAACCCCCGCAGCACCTCTTCGACGTGCCAGCGCTGCAGTTCACCTTCCCGGGCGACAGGGCCAAAGAGTTTCCCGTAGACCTTCGGCTTCTGAATGTGCTCGGAAAGAAGCGTACGCAGACTCTGCTCCACAAAAGGCTCGCCTTCCTCGAGCACCAGAACGGCCTCGGAAGCGAGAGCAAACTCCAGGAGCTGGTAGTCCGGCGGCGGGTAGACCTGACCAACGTGCAGGATGCGCAGAGGCTCCACCGGAACAGAGCCGAGCACCTGAGCCAGCTTGGTAAAGGCGTGCCCCACCGCGACGATTCCCCTCTTGCCCTCGCCGAGGGGCTCCACAAAACGGCTGAAGCGTGAAGCATGCCGCAGATGGTCCAGGCGGGCATGAAGACGTTCGTGATTGAGGGTAGCGGAAATGGGAAGCGAGAGACGGTCGCCTTCCAGGGAGTCCACAGGACCGCCCGGCGAGCCGCTCGGCAAAAGTGCGGCGCCCTCGCTCAGCGCGCCCTCTTCCTCCGCGAATCCGGTGGTAATTCGAATCACAACGGGCACGTCGTACGAGCGTGAGATGCCGTAGCCTTCGCCAACCATGGCCGCAGCCTCGGGGATGCTGGCCGGCTCGAAGACGGGCACCTCGGCGGCTGCCGCCAGCACTCGACTGTCCAGCTCAGCGAAGGAGTCCCAGGCGCCGGGGTCGTCACCAACGATCACGAGCAACCCGCGCCCGACGCCCGTGCGCGCTGCCGCCACCAGGGACGGGTAGATGCCAGAGAATCCCTGGCCGCTGAGGCACACCACGGCCAGACGTCCGGCGAGAGAGGCTCCCCTCGCCCACTCAAAAGCGGAGCGCGGGCTCGGTGCCCAGCGTGCCTCGGCGTCGGTGGCCCAGCTCAGGCGGTGAATGTGTTCAAGCACCCCCGGTCCCGGTGAGCCCGGGTACCCGGTCGCAAATGTGGCTCCAGCCTCCAGCACAGCCCGCGCCAGGGCTTCCTCACCGCGAACCGGGATCTTGCTCTCGCCGTTTCCAAGCGAGGCCTTTTCCTCAGCCCTCTCACTGCCCAATCCAAGACTCAAGGTAACTCTGCCTCCCTCCTCGCAAGTCGCAGCCCTGCTCCCCAAAGCGCCACGAGCCGCGTAACGCACCGCCAACTTAGCACCTTTTGGGTTCAAAATCAAGTGAGGAAGGGGGGGTGACCAGCGGGTTTGGTTCGATTTACGGTGGGGGCAGCACGCGCTCCGCTGGGGCCTTGCGGAAACGAAACGTACAGTGGTGCGTTACTCTTTAGTTTTTGCGTTGCGGGCGGCGGGTGTTTTTGCTTGGGAGGTTCTTGCGACAGGAATGGGGGATGTGGGGATAACCGGAGATGAGGGGATGAAAGACCCACTAAAAGCGGCATTTGAGCGATCTCCGTATCCCCGATAATCTCCAGCATCTTCTTTCTCGGCTGGCAGGAGCTGTCCGCTACTGAACGAACGTTGCCCCGACCGGAATTCCAAAAGTCTACAAAGCCAACTTACTTGAGGCGGTTTTCCTCTGGATTGGCCAGGCACTCGAGTGCACCGTCTGGAGCGGCAAGCGATGACTGGAGTCGTTGCACTCCAAATCACAAAGCGGCAGCAGGCTGCCGCACTCCAAAAATAGCCC
>JAADFT010000117.1 GCA_013152765.1 Calditrichota bacterium
CGTTTTTGTCCTTCTCCGCGTAGCGGTCCTTATTTGCTTTGTAGTAGGTTTCCAGGTCGCTCTCGCTCGGCTGCGGCAACTGGCTGGCGATCTCCTTCTCGATCAACTTTTGAACCATCAGCTGCTTCTTCGCCTGGAACGCGCCCTCGATCACATCTTTGTCCCGGTCCAGGCCCTGGCGCTTGGCATCGTTGTAAAGCAGCTCGGTGGCAATGTACTCGCGCAGGAAATTCAGCTTGTCCTGCCTGGTGCGAATGTCCTGTCGCATGCTCGGCGGCAGGCGGTTGATTTCAAAATCTAAATCGCCCTGAGTGATCTCGCGGTTCCCGATTCGGGCAATCACGGCTCCGGGCCTCTTTTTCGGAACCTGCGAGGTGTCGAGACTCGTTGTCTCCACCAGCGCCTGCTTTGCGTCAGCAGAACGCTGAAGGCGCTCCAGACAGGCCACGATTTGCTTGTTCACCTCGTCCATCAAACCGCTTTCCGGGTACAGGCGCTTGATCTTGATGTAGGTCGCCAAAGCGTTCTCGTAGTCGTGAAGGCGGTCGAAGTAAATGCTGGCAATCTGGAAGTTGATGTTGGCCCGTTCCCGAGGATCGAGGTCGTACATGTTCAGGTACTGGCGGTAGGCATCTACGGCCTGCGCGTACAGCTCACGGTTGTACAGGTCGTTGGCGTAGGCGCGCCACTCGCTTTTCGGGATGGCGGGCGCCTTCTTGCTGCAACCACTCGTGAGCACGAGCAACGCGCTCAGCACCGTCAAAGCTACCAGAATTCCTTTCGCGTTCTTCATCATGACACGTCACCGAAGTCGTTTGGCTCTCATGCGGAAAAAGCGCACCAACGGCTGCACGTAGGACTGGTCTGTTCTCAGCGCGACGTGGTCCACCCCGAGCGTGCGAAACATGCGGTTCCGCTCCTCAACTGCCTGACTGGCGACTTCGCCGAACTCGCGGCGAAAAAGCTCATCCGTGGTGTCGACGAGCACCGTCTCGCCGGTTTCAAGATCCTCAAGCTCCACCAGCCCCACGTTCGGCAAATCGACCTCGCGCGGATCGGTGAGGGAAAACGCCACCAGGTCGTGGCGGCGATTTGCGATTTTCAGCGCCTTGCGAAACTCGGGGTTCTCGTACGGCTCACCGAGGAAATCCGACAGGAAGAAGACCACCGCCCGGCGTCGGGTCACACGCCCAAGGTACTCCAGCGCAGCGCGGGGATCCGTGCCCCGGCCTTCAGGCTCGTGGTACAACACTTCCCGGATCACCCTGAGCACGTGGCTCTTCCCCTTCTTCGGGGGCACGAACTTCTCGATCCGGTCGGTGAAAATGATCAGGCCAACCTTGTCGTTGTTCTTGATGGCCGAAAGCGCCAGCAGCGCGCAAATTTCCGCCGCGATGTCCACCTTGAAGGGGCCAAGTGCGCCGAACTCCTCCGTTCCACTCGCGTCGACGAGCAACATCACGGTGAGTTCGCGCTCTTCCTCGAAAACCTTGACGTACGGGTGCCCCATCCGCGCGGTCACGTTCCAGTCGATGGTGCGGATGTCGTCGCCGATCTGGTACTCGCGCACCTCGGCGAACTCCATGCCGCGGCCTTTGAACACAGAGTGGTACTCGCCGCTAAACACGTCGTTCACGAGACCGCGCGTGCTGATCTCGATTTGCCGAACTTTCTTGAGGATTTCTTTTGGAACCATCTTGTCGCGCCGCCGCTCGCCCGCTTACGGCGTTTCGATGCTGTTAATGACCCTCCGCACCAGATCTTCCGAGGTCATTTCCTCGGCCTCGGCTTCGAACGTCGGAATCACGCGGTGCCGCAAAACGTCCAGCGCGATCGTTTTCACATCCTCCGGTGTCACGTAGCCGCGTCGGCGCAAAAACGCGTGCGCCTTCGAAGCCAGGGTCAGGTAAATCGACGCGCGCGGGCTGGCGCCGTACTGAATCAATTCCTCCAGGTCTTCCAGACCGTAGTCGCGCGGCTGCCGCGTGGCGAAAACGATGTCCACGATGTAGCGCTCGATCTTCTCGTCCATGTACACGTCGTGCACCACCTCGCGCGCCCGGATGATTTCCTCCGGCGTCACCACCGGCTCAGGCTGGGGGATTTCCTTCTTGGTCATCCGGCGGAGGATTTCCAGCTCCTCCTCCTTGGACGGGTAGCCGACCGACAACTTCAGCATGAAACGGTCGACCTGCGCCTCCGGCAGCGGGTACGTTCCCTCCTGCTCGATGGGGTTCTGCGTGGCGAGCACCAGGAAGGGATCGTCGAGCGGGAAGGTTTCCTCGCCAATCGTTACCTGCCGCTCCTGCATGGCTTCCAGCAGCGCCGACTGCACCTTGGCCGGCGCGCGGTTGATTTCGTCCGCCAGAATCAGATTCGCGAAAATCGGTCCCTTCTTGGTGGTGAATTTGCCGTCGTGCTGATCGTACACAAGCGTGCCGATCAGGTCAGCAGGCAACAGGTCCGGCGTGAACTGGATGCGCTGGAACTTGGTCTGGATGGTCGTGGAAAGTGTGCGCACGGCCAGCGTCTTCGCCAGGCCTGGCACGCCTTCCAGCAAAATGTGTCCGTTGGCCAGAAGCCCGATCAGAAGGCGCTCCACCATGTAGCGCTGGCCAACGATGACCTTGCCTACCTCCGCCTGAATCTTGTCAACGAACGCGCTCTCCTGCCTGATCCGTTCGTGAATCGCCTGGATGTCTACGCTCATTCCGCCTCCCGAACAAACACTCTGTCGTCAACGAATCTGCTTTTGATCAGCCTGCCTCGCAAGCGCCTGGTAAACCTGCCGGTCTCCCGCACCTTTCCGCGTCGCGTCTACCTCAGCGGAGCCACCCTTAGGCTAGCTCGCCCACTTGATTCCCAAACGGAACCTTGCTCCCGGGAGTCTGGCCAAGCAGACCGATTCCCGCTTGCGCCCGGCCCACAGGTTTCCACGCGTCTGGCTTTGCCACTTCCGCTGCGACCGAAGTGCTAAACCGTCGATTCCGGCCTTTCCGCCGGGCGAACCAGCCAGAACTCCACAATCCCGTACAGACGTTCGAACTCAGCCCGGTCACCGCTGGATCCGCTGAATTTCACCCGGTCGCAGGTGCGCAAAACTTCTTCCACCTGCGAAACCAGCCGGTCGTCCAACGTCTTCTCACGCAGCGACGTCAGCAGCTCGTCCGTCGTCAGCTCGAGGCCCGGCAGCTTGTACTTCTCACCCAGGTAGCGGCGCGCCAGCCGGGACAAATCCGCGTACGCCTGACGCAGCGGCAGGTCCGGTCTGCGAACGTCCACAGTCTGGCGGAGCTCTTCCAGCGTCTTCTCCTCGAGCGAAATCTCCGGAGCCACCGGTTCCTGCGGCTCGCGTTTTCGCCGGCGGAGAACTGCCCACCCGGCAGCGCCACCGGCGAGCACAGCGACAAGCACGATCAAGCCCAGCCACCACCGCGACCTCTGTCCGGGCTCGGGCACCGGGTCAACCGCTTCCACCTGAAGCCGCTGGGTCACAAGCCGGTGCGACTTGCCCGTCACCGTGTCGGTGTACAGAACGGCCATGCCCTCCACGTAGCCCATCCCGAGCTCCTGCGGCTGCAGGTCGAACGTGTACTCTTTCACAGCCACCGGCCGACCGTTCTGCGTGTCCACCCGATTGGCGCTGCCCGTGCCCACGATTTTCAGATTGCGGACGACCGGGTCCTCGATCTCTGCCACCTCGTAGCGGTCGAGCGGGCCCTCCCAGCGCAGCTCGATCGTCAGCCGAACCGTGCGGTTCAGGGGAACCTGCGTTTTGTCAAGTGTGGCCGTCAGGCGAATTTCGGGCGCCGAAAGCGAATCCGTTCCGGTCTGGCCCTTAACCTCCCACGGCAGCCACGAGACTGCCAGCAGCAACACTAAGCCCAACTTCACGCGCAAACGGAACACGCTCAGAATTCCTCCAAGCATTCACCGCGGCGATCTTCAGTGAAAACACTCGCAGGACCGCAGGCGCGGGCGCACAACACGCACCCGTGGTCTCCGTGAACAGGCACACCTGCCGGGCCGTGCAGCCAGGCGCAGTTGTTCAGAGCTGGATTTGCAGACAGGTCAGGCTTCGTGGCTTCAACGCCCCCCACCCGAAGAGGTCGGACTCGCGTCGCCGGACTCGGTGTTCCCCTCCTGGAAAATGTCCAGATCCGTGACGTCCTTGCCCAGGTACTTGAGCTCGAACTTCACCGACGCCGCCAGTTCGTGGTTGGGAAATTTCTTGAGAAACGTGTTGTAGGCTTCGCGGGCTTTGTCCAGGTCTTTGATGTCGTTCGCGTAGTGGTAGCCGATCATGAAGTAGGCCTGCGCGAGGCGGGGACTGTTCGGGTACTTCTCGATCAGGCGCTTGTACGCGCCAACAGCCTTCTCGTAATCGTGCAAGTTGTTGGCGTAAATCAGACCGAGCCTGTAGAGCGCTTCCTCGCCGTGCTTACCCTGAGGGTAGCGTTTGACCAGAGCTTCGTAGGTCTTGGCGGCTTCTTTGAATTGTTCCTTGGACTCCTGAGCCTTGGCGAGGCCGAGCAACTGCTCCTCGGTCATCTTGCTCGTCTTGGAACACGAGATGATGAAGCCCATCAACAAGCTTGCGGTCACAAGCAGGGGTACAAGTGATTTCATCGACGCCTCCTTCGCGAACCTCCCAGAACAGCCCATTCTGTTTACACCGCTTTACCCACCCGCGACACGCCACAACGCGTGCCGAAATCATCACTCTTTAAATTCAGCAAGTGGTGGAAGGTTTCCCGCAAAATTCGTCCGCTGCGAGCGGCCCGAAACCCGTTCAGGCTCCGCGCCAGCCTCGCCGCCCGCTCGGAAGAACCAGGGCAGTGCCGCCCCGAAAGCAGAAAGCTCGGGGCGGCGGTCCTACTGCAAGTTGCCTCCTGTGGCCAGATTCGCCGGGCTCTTAGCAAGACCACGACCGAGCACCCGTACGTCCTGAGAGAACAGACCGTCGGTCGTCAATCGGCTTTCTTCTGCTCTTCGCCTGGTTTCTTCTCGTCGACGACCTCGAAGTCCGCCTCCTCGGGCTTCTCGCTGGTTTGTGTCCCGGCCGTCTGGGCAGAGCTTGCAGCCCGCTCGTAGAGCTTCTGGGCGATTTCGTTCCAGGCCTGGCTCAGCTTGTCCATTTCGGCGCGAATCGCCGCAACGTCTTCCTGGCCCATCACGCCGCGCAACGCGTCGATGCCCTGTTGCAAGCGCTTCCGGTCCTCTTCTGCGATCTTGTCGCCCATTTCCTTCAGGTTCTTCTCCGTCTGGTAGATCAGCTGGTCGGCCTGGTTGCGCGCATCGACCAGTTCGCGGCGTTTCCTGTCCTCCTCTTCGTACTTCTTGGCGTCTTCCACCATTTTCTCGATTTCCTGCTCGGTCAGGCCCGTGGTGGCCTCGATTCGGATGTTCTGCTCACGCCCGGTTCCGCGGTCCTTGGCCGAGACATTCAGAATGCCGTTGGCGTCGATGTCGAACGTGACCTCGATCTGCGGGACCCCGCGCGGGGCCGGCGGGATGCCGTCCAGGTAGAACCGGCCGAGGGTGCGGTTGTACGCCGCCAGCTGTCGCTCTCCCTGCAGCACGTGAATTTCCACCGTGGTCTGGTTGTCCGAAGCCGTGCTGAAAATCTCGGTCTTTCTGGTCGGGATGGTTGTGTTGCGCGGGATGAGCGGGGTGAAAACGCCGCCGAGCGTCTCAATGCCCAGCGACAGCGGCGTGACGTCCAGCAGTACGATGTCCTGCACCTCGCCTCCGAGCACACCGCCCTGAATGGCGGCGCCAATGGCCACCACCTCGTCCGGGTTCACGCCCTTGTGCGGCTCTTTGCCGAAGAAATCGCGCACGATTTCCTGCACCCGCGGGATGCGCGTCGAGCCGCCCACCAGGATCACCTCGTCGATGTCCTCCGGACGCAAACCGGCGTCGGAGAGAGCCATCCGGCAGGGTTCCACCGTGCGCATGAACAGGTCGTCGCAGAGCTGCTCGAACTTCGAGCGCGTCAGGGTCATTGTCAGGTGCTTCGGCCCGTCCTGCGTCGCGGTGATGAAGGGCAGGTTGATGTCGGTCTGCGCCAGGGTCGAAAGCTCCATTTTCGCCTTTTCTGCCGCTTCTTTCAGGCGCTGCAAGGCCATGGGATCTTTCGAGAGGTCAACGCCTTCCTGCTTCTTGAATTCTTCGACCATCCAGTCGATGATGCGCTGGTCAAAGTCGTCGCCACCCAGATGCGTGTCGCCGTTGGTGGCCTTCACCTCGAAGACGCCGTCCCCAATTTCCAGAATCGAGATGTCGAACGTGCCGCCACCTAAGTCGAAAACAGCGATCTTCTCGTCCTTCTTCTTGTCCAGCCCGTACGCCAGAGCCGCAGCCGTGGGCTCGTTGAGGATCCTGCGCACGTTCAGCCCGGCGATTTCACCTGCCTCCTTCGTCGCCTGACGCTGGCTGTCGTTGAAGTACGCAGGTACCGTAATCACAGCGTCGGTCACCTTCTCGCCCAGGTACTCCTCCGCCGTCTGGCGCATCTTCTGCAAGATCATGGCCGAGATTTCCTGCGGCGTGTA
>JAADFT010000118.1 GCA_013152765.1 Calditrichota bacterium
CGCCGGAGGGAGGTGAGACGTGGCTGCGAAACACGAACTGCTGGATCACACGGGCGACGTGGGGCTCCGGATCTGGGCGGACACGCTTCCGGAGCTGTTTGCCGAAGCGGCCCACGGCATGTTCGAGCTAATGCTGGAAGATCTGAGTGCGGTTCGGCCCATTCACCGGCGAGAGGTGCTGGTGCGTGGGTCGGATCTGGAAGAGTTGTTTGTGAACTGGCTTTCGGAGCTGAATTTCCTGTTTTCCACCGAGGGAGAGCTGTTTTCTCGCTTTCGGATCCACGAGGTTACGGAACAGCGAGTCAAGGCCCAGGTGGCTGGCGAACGGCTGGACCCGCTGCGGCACGAGATTCGGCTGGAAATCAAAGCAGTGACGTTCCACAACCTGTACGTCGGTCCAGCCCGCGACGAATCGGACGGCTGGGAAGCCCAGGTGATTTTCGACATTTGAGTCGCCGCGGCAGTGTGCAGCGGCGGACGTGAAGGGTTGCGAAGGAGGTGGGGCCATGGCCACTTACAAGCTTCGCAAGGTGACGGACTACCTCTGGGAAATTCCGCGCGAAGGGAAAATGCGCGTGCCGGGGCGGATTTACGCCACGGCCGACATGATCGAAGACATCCGCAAAGACAACGCCCCCCAGCAGGTGGCAAATGTGGCCACGCTGCCGGGGATTCAGAAATTCTCGCTGGCCATGCCGGACATCCACTGGGGTTACGGATTTCCGATTGGCGGCGTGGCAGCGTTCGACGTGGACAGCGGCATCATTTCCCCGGGCGGCGTTGGGTACGACATCAATTGCGGGGTGCGGCTGCTGCGTACGGATCTGCAAGTAGAGGACATCCGGGACAAAATCCGGGACGTGGTGGCGGCGCTGTTTCACCACGTGCCCAGCGGTGTTGGTTCCACCGGCGTGCTGAAGCTGAGCAACAAAGAGCTGGAAGCGGTGTTGGTGGAGGGTGCGCACTGGGCTGTGCGGAACGGCTACGGAACTCCTGAGGATCTGGACAAAATCGAGGAAACGGGTCAGCTGGATGGCGCAGACCCGGGTGCCGTGAGTCCCCGGGCGATGGAGCGGGGGCGCCCGCAGCTCGGCACCCTGGGGAGCGGCAATCACTTCGTGGAAGTGGGTTACGTCGAGGAGGTTTACGACGAGAAGCTGGCGGACAGGCTCGGCCTGTTCAAGGGGCAGGTCACCATGATCGTGCACACCGGGTCCCGGGGCTTCGGCCACCAGGTGTGCGACGACTACGTGCGCGTGATGCTGAAGGCCGCCAGCAAGTACGGGATCGAGCTTCCGGACAAACAGCTGGCCTGCGCGCCGGTGAACTCGCCGGAAGGGCGTCGGTACTACGCGGCGATGGCCTGCGGGGTGAACTTCGCGTTTGCCAACCGCCAGATGATCACGCACTGGGCACGCGAAGCATTTGTGCAGGCCCTGGGCCTCTCGCCCAAACAGGTTAACATGCAGGTTGTGTACGAGGTGGCCCACAACATCGCCAAGATCGAAAAGCACGTGATCGACGGGGTGGAGAAAACCGTTTGTGTTCACCGGAAGGGCGCCACGCGAGCGTTTGGTCCCGGTCACCCGGCGCTGCCGGAGCGCTACCGGGACATCGGGCAACCCGTTTTGATCCCCGGCGACATGGGCCGGTACTCGTACGTCCTGGTGGGCACGCAGACGGCGATGGAGGAGACGTTTGGCTCCACCTGCCACGGCGCCGGCCGCGTGATGAGCCGACACCAGGCGAAGAAAGCCGCACGTGGGCGCTCCCTCACGGGTGAGCTTGAGAAACAGGGCATTTTCGTGATGGCCAGCAGTCGGGCCACCATCGCCGAAGAGATGCCGGAGGCGTACAAAGACGTCTCTCAGGTGGTGGAGGCTGTGGTAGGCGCCGGGTTGTCCGAAAAAGTGGCGCGTCTCCGGCCACTGGGCGTGGTCAAAGGCTGACCAGATGAAGGCCAAGACCGTCGTGCCGGGTGACGGCCTTGGCAGAACCTTTGCATCTGGCGGCTCAAGGAGAAAGAGCGTCCTTCGCAGGCGTCCAAAGCAGGGACAGCGGAATGGAAAGGGCAAACAGACAGTTCCTCGAGGTCCAGAGCTCCGCGCAACTGGATCTGGGCGTGCAACGACTGGCAGAAGTGTGTGAGCGGTACGGGGTGCGGACTCTGAAAGTCTTCGGTTCCTTTGCGCGCGGCGAAGCCACAGAAAAGAGTGACATCGACCTGCTGGTTACGTTTGTGCGTCCTGTGGGTTTCTTCAAACTGGTCGCCTTAGAACGAGAGCTCAGCAGGCTCTTGGGGCGAAGAGTCGATCTTGTGACGGAAGGAGCGCTTAGTCCGTACATCCGGGACAAAGTGATGAAGGAGGCTCGACTGATTTATGGCGGTCGAAGATGACAGGGTTTTTCTGTGGCACATCTTAGACGCGGCCGACGCGATTCACGAGTATCTCAGCGGGTTGACCCGGGAGAGCTTCCTCAGGTCAAGAGTTGTTCAAGATGCGGTCATTAGACAGCTTGAGGTTATTGGCGAAGCCACACGGCATCTGTCAAGAGAGTTCCGGAGTGCACATCCTGCGATTCCGTGGTCAGAAATTGCAGGGATGAGGGACAAGCTGATTCACGACTATTTTGGTGTCGACCTGGAGGTTGTCTGGGAAACAGCTTCTCGAGATGTACCCGCTTTGCGGGAGAAGCTCTCAGGCATCTTAGGGGAAAGGTGAATCGGCTGGTGCGAGTTCCTCGCTGACGTTTGCACTATTTCCAGAATGGTGGCGCATCCGGGGCATTCTCTCGGTGTTCTTTGTCCTTTGCAACTCCGTGGTTTGCCCGTCTCGTGGAAACTGGAGAGCAACGAGGCGACACGGGGAAACCCGGTGTGAAGGTTCAACATTGAAACAATGTGGGGTACCAGCAGGTGGGGAGCCATCAACGACAACCGGAAGGGAGGCCAACCATGACCCGCGAAGAGGCCAAAAAACGGCTTGAGGAACTTCGCGAGCTCATCAATTACCACAACTACCGCTACTACGTCCTGGACGACCCTGAAATCCCAGACGCTGAGTACGACCGTTTGATGCAGGAGCTGCTGGAACTGGAGCGGCAGTTCCCGGATCTGGTGACGCCCGACTCACCCAGTCAGCGAGTGGGTGCGCCGCCCCGGGAGGAATTCGAGACCGTGCCGCACAGCGTGCCGATGCTCAGCCTGGACAATGCCTTTTCGGAGGAGGACATCCGGGAGTTCGACGAGCGGGTTCACCGGCTTCTCGGGGTGTCCGGGCCCATCGAGTACGTGGCCGAGCCGAAGCTGGACGGTCTCGGTGTGGAGCTGGTGTACGAAAATGGCGTGCTGACGGTCGGGTCGACGCGCGGTGACGGTTACGTCGGCGAGAACGTCACGGAGAACTTGAAGACGATCAAGTCGATTCCGCTGCGGTTGCTCACGCGCTGGTTGCCCGCTCCGGAGCGTCTGGAAGTACGGGGCGAGGTGATCATGCAAAAGGAAGCGTTCCGGCGCTTGAATCGGGAACGCGAAGAGCGCGGCGAACCGCCGTTCGCCAACCCTCGAAACGCGGCAGCCGGATCGGTGCGGCAGCTGGACCCACGGGTGACGGCTTCGCGTCCGCTGGACATGTACTGCTACGGCTACGGCCAGATCATCGGCGGCCCCGATTTCAAAACACACTGGGAGGTGCTCGAGGCTTTCAAGAAGTGGGGTCTGAAAGTCAACCCGCTCAACGAGCTTTGTAAGGGAATTGACCAGGTGGTGGATTACTACCGCCGGATGACCGAAAAGCGCGAGGAGCTGCCCTACGAAGCCGACGGCGTGGTGGTGAAGGTGAACAGCCTGGAGTACCAGGCTCGCCTCGGAATGAAGACGCGCAGCCCGCGCTGGGCCATCGCCTGGAAATTTGAGGCGCACCAGGAGATCACTCAGGTGGTGGACATCGTTGCGCAGGTGGGTCGCACAGGCACGCTCACTCCGGTGGCCATCCTCAAGCCGGTCCGCGTCGGCGGCGTTGTAGTGAGCCGCGCTACCCTGCACAATCAGGACGAGATCGACCGCCTGGATGTGCGGATCGGCGACTGGGTGATCGTGCAACGGGCTGGCGACGTGATTCCGGAAATCGTGAGCGTGGTGAAATCGCGCCGCACCGGCAAAGAGAAGCCCTACCATTTGCCGGACCGCTGTCCGGTGTGTGGCGCAAAGGTCGTGCGGATGCCGGGCGAGGTGGCGTACCGGTGCACGAACGCGTCGTGTCCGGCGCAGCTCAAGGAGCGGATCCTGCACTTCGCCAGCAAGCGGGCGATGGACATCGACGGGCTGGGCGAAAAGCTCGTGGACCAGCTGGTGGACAAGGGGCTGGTTAAGGATGTGGCCGATCTTTACTTCCTCAAGAAAGAAGACCTGATGAAGCTGGAGCGGATGGGCGAAAAGTCCGCCGAGAATCTGCTCCGGGCCATTGAGGAAAGCAAGTCGCGCTCGCTGGACCGGCTGCTGTACGGGCTGGGCATCCGCTACGTGGGCGAACACATGGCACGCGTTTTGATAGACCATTTCGGCAGCATCGAGGCCCTCAAAAATGCGTCCTACGAGGACCTGATCCAGATTCCCGAAGTGGGCCCTGTGGTGGCGGAGTCGGTGGTGACCTTCTTCCGCCAGCCCGAGAATCTGAAGCTGCTGGAAAAGCTCAAAAAGGCGGGGATTCAGCTCGAGCAGAAGCCGGAGGAGCGGAAGAAAAGCGACCTCCTGGCCGGCAAGACGTTTGTCTTCACCGGCGCGCTGAAGAGTTTCACGCGGGACGAAGCGCAGCGCATCGTGGAGGAGCTCGGCGGCCGGGCTGCTTCGTCCGTCAGTCGCCGCACGGACTACGTGGTGGTGGGCGAAAATCCGGGTTCCAAAGCCGAGCGCGCCCGGCAACTGGGCATCCCGATGATCACCGAGGAAGAATTCAAGAAAATGATCGGGATGGCTTGAGTCCGGCGGCGCGAAAACATTGGCGTTTGCTCAGGATGTAGTTCAGGTTTGGGAATGCGTGCCAAGGGGGGCGAGGTTAGAAGGGGAAAGCTCGCACGTCAGTTTGGAAAGCGGCGCGCGAGATTTGCGGGAGTGTTCGGTGATGTGGAAGGGATGGGATGAAACCGGGAGGCAAGTAGATGAGCTTCGGTAGAATCGGTGCGGGGTTGGCAGTTTTGGCGACGGCCACGGGCTTGTTGCTGTCCGGTTGTGCCACGACGGGTGTGAACAAGGGGGACATCAACCTGATCTCGGTGGATCAGGAAATCCAGATGGGCCGCGATTTTGCGGCGCAAATCGCCAAGACCTACCCTCTGCTCAAAGACGAGGGAATCAACGCGTACTTTCAGCGTCTGGGAGAACAGATCGCGAAGCAGTCGGACTGGCCGGACCTTCAGTACCATTTTCAGGTTGTGAACACGGCCGATGTGAACGCCTTTGCCATTCCGGGCGGCTGGGTTTACATTCACCGGGGGCTGATCGAGCGTGCTGACAACCTGAGCGAAGTGGCCTGCGTGGTGGGCCACGAGATCGGCCACGTCGTTGCGCGTCACGGCACCGAGCTGATGACCAAGCAGTACGGAATTGCCTTAGTGACGCAGTTGATCCTGGGGCAGAATCCGGCCCTGTGGGAGAAAATCGCGGCGCAGCTCTTCACGACGGCAGGTGTTTTGCACTACAGTCGCAAGCACGAGCTGGAAGCGGATCGACTCGGGATTCGCTACGCTTACCGCGCGGGTTACGATCCGAACGGCATGGTGACGTTTTTCGAGAAGCTGCAGGCGTTGCAAAAGCACGAGCCCTCGCTGATCGAGGTGTGGTTCTCCACGCACCCGCCGACGAGCGAGCGGATCAAGCAGGCCGAGAAGCTCATCGCCGAACTTCCTGCAAAACCCGGCCTCAAGAAAGACGAACCGAGTTTTCACGCCATCCAGAAAAAGCTGAAAGCCTTGCCGAAGGCCAAGACCTTGCAGGAAATTCAGAAGGAGAAGGAAGCGAAAGAGGGGAAGTAGAAGACCCCGCTCGCTGGCAGTTCTGTGCGAAGGTGCGGTGTTCCTCGCGAGGCGGGGCAAGCGAGGTTAAATCGGGTGTTTCAGGAGAGGAATCGAGAAAAGCAGGAAAGGAGGTCCAGATCATGGCTGAAACGGGTGAAGGCGGACGGAGCGATTTCTTTCGCGGTTTTCTGGTTGGCAGTTTTCTGGGCGCCCTGGCGGGGATTTTCTTCGCGCCCAAGTCCGGCAGAGAGCTACGTGAGGAGCTGAAACAGCGCGGAACGGAGGCGTTCGAAGAGTCGAAACGCGCTTACGAAGATGCCCGGCAGAAAGCTGAGGCGATCCTGGAAGACGCGCGCAAGCGCGCCGAGCTCTTGAAGGAAGAGGCGGAGCGGCAGCTGGCGGAGGCCAAGAAGCAGGCGGAGGCCATTCTGGCTGGCGCCGAACAGAAGGCAACCGAGGTAGCCGAGACGGCCAAGGAGACGGTGGAGCAGACCAAGGAAGAGATCAAGCAGAAGAA
>JAADFT010000119.1 GCA_013152765.1 Calditrichota bacterium
TGATTCTGGAGGCTTTGAAGGAAGCCGGGGGCGTGCAAACGCGCGCCGCGGAACTGCTGGGCATGACGGAGCGCAACCTGCGCTACAAGTTGAAGAAGTACGGCATCAAGGCGACTTAGGGAACGGGTTTCCCCTTCAGACGGGAATTGGGACGCCCGGGGGCGTTCTCGACCCGGCCGGATTTGGGGAAGTGGGTTCAGGTAACAGGTGTAACCGTTTGGGAAGGTGAGGCGCAGATCGCTTCGTACCCAAAGCCCGCTTGAGCGGGCGGTCTACCAAAGTGGCCCGGGATTGGATCCCCGGGCGGAATCCGTGCAAAAATCGCAAGACAAAGAACTTTCCGGGCGACGTTTGTTCTGGATGGGCTGTTCTTGCGAGAGTCCTCGGGAAATAGGGAGATGGAGGGGGATAAGGGGATGTTGAGTGATTTTGTTCAAGCTCTGCCCTGCAAGAATTGACTGCTTTTGGCCCAAAGCCCGTTTCAACGGGCGGCTTCCCGAACGTAGCCCGGGGATTGGATCCCTGGGTGGGATCTGACATTTTGCTCGTTGCGACTCTGCCCGCCTTTGCGTACATTCCCGCTCGATGGCAACTCTGCGAGACAAAATTGAATACGGTCTGTTGCGCGGCCTGATCTGGCCGTTGCAGCGCCTCCCTTTGCGCCTTTCCGTGGCCATCGGAGCGGGCCTGGGCGGATTCTTGTACCACCCCGTCGGGCTTCGGCGCGAGGTCACGCTCCAGAATCTGCGCACGGCGTTCCCGGACATGTCGGAAGAGGAACTCCAGCAGCTGGCACAACGGGTGTACCGCAACTTCGGACGCATGCTGGCGGAATTCGTTCGTGAACCTCGACTCTCTCCCGAGTTTCTCGTTGAGCACGTCGAATTCGTGAACGAAGATGTTTTGCGCCAGGCAGTGGACGAGGGAAAAGGCGGCATCTTGGTTACGGGCCATTTTGGCAACTGGGAGTGGATGGCTGCTGCCTTGTGTGCGCGCGGCTACGAAATGCAGCCGATCGTGGCAGAGCAGCGCAACCGACTGGTCGAGAAGCTCATCGACGACTTTCGTGCCGCTGCCGGGGTAAAAGTGATCAAATTCGGCGCGCCCTCGGTGCGACAGACCCTTAAGCTGCTGCGGAAGAACAAATTCGTGGGCATTCTGGTGGACCAGGATGCCGGGCGCAACGGTGAGTTTGTTCCTTTCTTCGGACGGCCAGCCTCGACGCCCAAAGGCCCCGCCGTTTTTCACCTCAAGACCGGTTCGCCACTCATCTTTCTTGCCTCGGTCAGGCTGGGGCCAGGGAGACACCGCGTCTACTGCGAGCGCCTCGAGGTGGAGACGGACGGGCAGGCTTCCGACGAGAACGTCCACACTGTCACCGCGGCAATCACATCGCGCCTGGAGCACTGGGTGCGTCGTTACCCGGACCACTGGTTCTGGATGCACCGCCGCTGGAAATCCTCGCACTGGGCCGAACAGGGAGCCCGGCGGTGAGACGGCGTGGAACAGATCAGGTCCGGCGTGTGCTGATTGTCCAGACGGCCTACCTCGGCGACGTGATTCTGGCCACGCCGCTGATTCGGGCAGCCAAAACGTTGTGGCCCGAGGCGGAAGTCGATTTTCTCTGCATCCCTCAGACCGCTGGCCTCCTCGAAGGACATCCGCTTTTGAGTCGACTGTTTGTGCACGACAAGCGGCGCGCTTTGCGAGGCCTGGCGGATTTTCTTCCCACCGCCTTTGCTCTCCGTCAGCGCCACTACGACGTGGCTCTCGTGCCGCACCCCTCACTACGCAGCGCCCTGCTGGTTGCGTTCGCCGGTGCTGCTGTGCGAGTCGGTTTCGACCGCAACGCTGGTCGCTGGCTGTACACACACGTGGTGCCTTACGAGAAAGAAAAGCACGAGGTGGAACGAAATCTACGGCTGCTGGATCCGTTCGGAGGGTTTCCGGGACCGGTCCGACCGGAGCTGTTTCCGTCCGAGCAAGACCGGTTGCGCGTGCAGCAGTTGCTGGAAGGCATGCCTGGGGATTTCGTGGCAGTTGCCCCTGGTTCTGTGTGGCCCACAAAACGGTGGTTGCCGGAAGGTTTTGCGCAGGTCTGCCGCTGGCTCGCAGAGCGGCACGATCTTGGCTGTGTTTTGATTGGTGGCGTCGATGACAGGGAGCTGGCTGAGCGGGTCGCAAAGCTGGCCGGTGGCGCTGCGGTGAGCCTTGCGGGGAAGTTGACGCCGCTGCAGTCAGCAGAGGTGGTGCGGCGCGCACGAGCGCTTGTGACCAACGACACAGCGCCGCTACACATGGCCTCGGCTGTCGGGACTCCAGTCGTGGCCATTTTCGGCCCAACGGTGCCCGAATTTGGATTCGGCCCGTACGCGGTGCCGAATCGAATTGCTCAGCTTGACCTGTCCTGCAGACCCTGCGCCCCGCACGGCGGCAAACGCTGTCCACTTGGCACGTTCGCCTGCATGCGAGACCTGTCAGCGGAACGTGTGTACGATCTGGTCGTGCAACTCCTGGAGGAAGTGAAAACGGAACACGGACTGGCATGAGGAAGTTGAAGACGCCACAGTGGGAACGCCCCGATCCGGGCGTGGTGCGGGAAGCTGCAGCCGTGTTGCGCTCGGGCGGCGTGATCGTTTACCCAACCGAGACGCTGTACGGCCTCGGAGCCGACGCGAGAAATCCCGAGGCTGTTCACCGGGTGTTCGAAATCAAACAGAGGCCTCCGGACCGTGCTGTGACAGTGATCCTGGGTGGCGAGGACATGCTCGGCCAGGTGGTTTCCGCCGTGCCGGAGCTGGCGCGGAAGCTGGCGGAGGTCTTCTGGCCCGGACCGCTGACGCTGGTCTTACCGGCGCGCCGGGATTTGCCAGATCTGCTGCTTGCCGGCGGCAGCACGATCGGAGTGCGTGTGCCGGGCGACTACCTGTGCCGGGCGCTGTCGCGAGAACTTGGTGGACCCATCACGGCCACCAGCGCAAACATCTCCGGAGGGCCGGATTTGATCAACCCTGAGGAGATCGAGCGTGTGCTTGGCGACCGGGTGGATTTGTTGATCGATGCCGGACCGGCCCGCAGCCGTGTGCCGTCGACGGTGGCGCTGGTTACCGACACGGGCGTGCGCATCCTGCGGGAGGGACGAATTACGGCAGAGGAGCTGCGTAAGGTAGTGCCGGAGTTAGAAGGATGAGACGCGGTCGGTACGTTGTTGTCTTCGTGTGCACCGGAAATGTGTGCCGTAGCCCGATGGCTGAGGCCATTTTGAAAGCGAAACTTCCTGAGGATCTGCGGCGGCGGGTCATCGTCCGGTCTGCGGGTACGCTCGGTCTCCGTGGTCAGCGGCCGACGCCTTTTGCGATTCAGGTCGCTCGCGAGCACGGGCTGGACGTTTCTCACCACAGGTCGCGCGGCCTGGACGAGAGGCTGGTTTCCGTAGCCGACCTGATCCTCGGCATGGCTCCGGAACACGTTTCCTGGGTGCGAAAGCGGTTCCCCGAAGCTGCCGACCGTGTGCATTTGCTGACGGCATTCGGCCGCGAGAGCGAGGATGCGGGCAACGACGGCATCGACGATCCAATCGGTTTCGGCCCCGAAACCTACCGGCGCACGTTCGAACGGATCGAAAACGAAATCGAGCGCATCCTCCCGGTGCTTGTGGAGAAAATCAGGGCGGCTCTGGCGGCTGCCAGTGCTGAGAAGGTGGAAAAGGCGTGAAGGTGTTGCTGGTCCGCACGGACCGCCTCGGCGATGTGATCCTTTCGACGCCGGTGGCCACGCTGCTCAAGCTGGCTCACCCGGAAGCCGAGGTACACATGCTCGTGCGGCCGGGTGTGGCGCCACTGGTTCGGTTGCACGAGGACGTGGATCGTGTGGTGGAGCTTCCCGAGCCGGCAAGCACGGGGGCTCTGAGGCGGCTCTTTCGAGAGGAGGCCCCGGACGCGGTCGTTGTGTTGCACCCGAGTTTCAGGCTTGCGCTGGCGGCGTGGCTCGCCAAGATCCCGCGGCGAATCGGCACGCGCTACCGTGCGTACTCGTTCCTGTTCAACGAACCGGTGCCGGTGCACCGGAAGCGCTCGAGCAAACACGAGCTGGAGCTGAACGTTGACACTGCTGCGCCGCTCGGTCTGGCCCGGATTGACGAGGCGAAGCCGCTGTTTCGCTTTCGCGTACCCGAGAAAGTGGAACGGAGAGTGGTGCGGCGTCTCGCCGAGCTTGGCGCTGACCCCCAGGCGCGCGGAATTGTGTTGCACCCGGGCAGTGGTGGTTCGGCCCGGGACTGGCCGGTTCAGCGCTTCGCCGAATTGGCGCGACTTGTTCACCAGGCCGGACTGGGGCCGATCTGGGTGACCGGGACAGGGCCGGAAAAGGGCCTGGTGGATGAGCTAATTGAACGGAGCGGAGTGCCTCTGCTTCGGTTTGACGGGCAGTTGAGTCTCCCGGAGCTGGCAGCGCTCCTGAAGCGCGCCCGGGCGGTGGTGGCGAACAGCACAGGGCCGCTGCATTTAGCCGTCGCGGTTGGTACACCAGTGGTTGGGCTTTACTGTCCGATTGGTCCCTGTCATCCCAGGCGCTGGGGACCCTACGGCAGACCAGAGGCCGTGCTCGTACCGCCCGTCCCGGAGTGCGACCGTTGCACGACGAGCTGCGTTCATTACGACTGCATGTTGAAGATTACTGCGGAGCAAGTTCTTGAGAAACTGGAAGACATTCTTGCCGATTCGAGTTCCGGGTTGCAGAGTTAGCCTCGCCGCCGTGGCGATCTGGTTGGTCGCGGTGTTTTCTTGGTTGAGCGTGCCCTGGACCGGGCTCTGGGCAGGGGAGAAACCCGCAACTCGCGACTCCGTTTCTACGGCGGAGGCCGAGCCGGAACACTTCTACTTTCGAAAACTGGAGCACATCCCCTTCGGCGTTGGCGAGGAGTTCGAGTACACGGTCAGGTACGGCGTGATCAAGGCCGGTTCGGCCAACATGCGCGTGGAGGAGCTGACGGAGACGCAAGGCAGACCGTGCCTGCACGTGATTTCGGAGGTCAAGACAGGGCGTTTCTTCAGCGCTTTTTTCAAAGTCCGTGACCGTGTGGAGTCCTGGATCGACGCCGAGGGGATCTACCCGTGGGAGTTTCGGAAGAAACTGCACGAAGGCGGCTACCGTGCCTCGCTGCACGCCATCTACGACCACAGGCGGGGTCTGGCCTACGTGGACGGCGACACTGTGAAAATTCCACCGTTCGTGCAGGACGTGCTTTCGGTGTTCTACTTCATCCGCACGCAACCGCTTGCTTTGGGCGAGGCCATCGATTTCTACAGCCACGACAACAAGAAGGTTTTCCCGCTCGAGGCCAGAGTGGTTCGGGAAGAACGCATCAAGACCAGCGCGGGCCAGTTCGACACCTACCTGGTGGTCCCTCAGATGCGGAAGTCACGGGAGGGCGCTGGGCTGTTTCGGCCCAAAGGCGAAATGTGGATCTGGTTCAGCAAGGATCCGGCGCACATTCCGGTTTTGATCAAGAGCAAACTGAACTTTGGCAGCCTGACTCTTGAGCTGAAGAAAGTCAAGCGATCAGAGCGCCTCGTCAGACGATGAGCCGGGGCGGGTGATGCTTTTTTTTTTCGAAATCCCCGTAACGCAGGGCGGAAGCCGACCGGACCGCTCAAACTAACAGCACCTGAACACAGATTAGTGGCGTGGAGGACGACGTAAGCCGTCGCGCGGAGTTGTCCAGGGAAAAGTTTTGCAAGCAAAGGGAGGCGAAACGGCAGTGCCAGACAAAGCAATGCAGGATAAAGAAGTGCAAGAACAGCGCAGAGTAGAGACGTTCCCAAACGAGTACCAGGACAGGCGGTACACGATCGAGATCGTGAACGAGGAGTACACCTCCGTTTGCCCACGGACTGGTCTGCCGGATTTCGGCCGGATCATCATCCGGTACGTGCCCGACAAGAAGGTGCTCGAACTGAAGGCGCTGAAATTCTACTTTCTGCAGTACCGAAACATGGGCATCTTTTACGAGCACGCCGTGAATCGCATTCTGGACGACCTGGTTGCGAGCTGTGAGCCGCACGAAATGGAAGTGATCGGCGAGTTCAGCACACGCGGTGGGATGCACAGCCGGGTTGTCGCACGCTACAAAAAGGGTGAGACGGAGCGTGGCTGACAGACCCTTAGCCGTCGTGCTGCTGAGCGGCGGCATGGACAGTTGTGTGACTGCAGCAGTGGCGGCCCAACAGTACGAACTCGCCGCTTTGCATTTCAACTACGGTCAGCGCACCGAGGAGCGCGAGAGGCGCGCTTTTCGAGAGCAGGCGGCTTTCTTTCGCGTTCGCGCCACGCTGGAGGTGGACCTGCCACATCTCGGCAAAATCGGTGGATCCAGTCTCACTGACCGTTCGCAAAAAGTGGAGAGGTTCGACCAGGTTGGGCAGGGGATTCCTTCCACCTACGTGCCGTTTCGCAACGGCCAGTTTCTCGCTGTGGCAACGGCCTGGGCGGAGGTGCTCGGCGCAGAGGCCATTTTCATTG
>JAADFT010000120.1 GCA_013152765.1 Calditrichota bacterium
CCCGAACCTGCGCCTGGATTTTCAGGCCTACTTTCTGCCCGCGAATTTGAGCAGAGCAGAGGCGGAGGAACTTGTCGAGGCCATCGAGCGCCCTGTGGTTGTACGAACGCGGTCCCAGACGTACGGTCAAACTCGGGTGGCGGGAGCTGGTGCGAAGACGCCAGCGAGGTTCGCCGTGCAGCCGGCTTTCCCGAACCCATTTAACAGCTCAACACAAATTCGGTTTGATTTGCCGCGAGAAAGCCGGGTCCAGGCGACGGTGGTGGACCAGCTCGGAAGAACGCGGCGAGTTCTTTTCGACGGCAAACTCAGCCCTGGAAGGCACAGGCTGACGTGGAACGGCACTGACGGCGCCGGGCGTGACCTGCCCAGCGGCACCTACCTGTTGCGTGTGCGTGCGGGGAACCACGTCATTTCGCGCAAATGACGCTACTGCGCTGACCGGCCAGGCTTCTGACATGGCATTCCGGTTTCTCAGAGCCTCTGTGGGAGTGGCCCTGCTGGTCGCGTTGTTCGCTGGTGGGGCCTTGCGCTGCACGACGGACTACGGCATTGCCCCGCTGCCGGGCAGGGTGCACGGCAAGATCATCTACCGAGGGGAACGCCCTTCGGACACGCAGGGGGTTTACCTCATCGTGGCGCCGCAGTTTCCCCCGCACGCCATCAACGAGCTCTACCACAGCCCCAACTCCGTGGACACGTGGCACGACACCGTGGACTACGAGATGGAGTTGCCCTTCGGGAAGTACGAGGCGATCGGGCTGTGGTGGTACGGAACCAGGACGCGGTCAAATCTTGCCGACATTTTGGCCTTGCCTCTTGACCCTTTCCACGAGTTCCGGCCGGTGGGTTTCGAACTTAGTCCCGAGAATCCGGACTTCGAGATCAACCTCTACGCGAATTGGGCCGTTGTAGATCGCGACGCGGGTATCGAAGGCACGATCACGTTCGACGGGCCGTATCCACCGAACACGGAGGCCACAGCGGTCGCGGCGTACGCAGAAATTCCGCGCAAGAGCACGGACTACCTGGTACTGCTCAGGAGCCTGGATTTCAGCGTACAGGGGAATCCCTTTCACTACCGGCTTCCCGTCCGGCACGGCACGTACAAGTACATCGTTGTGTTCTGGCTTGCCAAGCGAGCTCCGTTGAGTGATTTCAAGACACTGGGGTTCTACCAGGTAAACGGCCATCCGGGTGCGGTGACGGTTGCTCCGGGCGAAACAGCCAAGGGTGTGGACATTCGTGCGAGCTGGCGGGGGATTGGCCCGTGACGTGGCGGTGGAGAGTGTTCCTTACGTGCGCGCTGGGGGCGACAGCCTGGCTTGGCGCATTTGCTGGACAGGCTCAGGGAGCCGACGGCCAGATCAGCGGTCGCGTGCTGGACGCCAGAACGGGGCAGGCTCTGCCCGGCGCGAATGTGTGGCTGGAGGAAACACAACTTGGTGCCGCGGCTGACGCGCAGGGTCGCTTTCGAATCCGACACGTTCCAGCGGGCCGCTACGCGTTGCACGCGTCCATGATCGGCTACAGGAGTGCAGTACTAAGGGACGTACAGGTCCCGGCAGGCGGCAGGGTGGAACTCGTCATTCGGCTCAGACCAGCTGTTGTGCAGCTGGAGCCAGTGGTGGTTTCGGCGACCAAGATGCGGCAGAGCGTCATGCAGAGCCCTGTTTCCCTGTCGGTCGTCACGGCGGAAGACATCCGCAGGCGGAACCCGCTGGATTTGAAGCAGGCTCTTGAAATGGCGCCTGGGGTACACTTCGTGGGCAACCAGATCAACGTCCGCGGCTCAACGGGGTTCACGTTTGGTGCGGGCAACAAGGTGCTGCTCTTGCTCGACGGTGTACCGGTGTACGCGAGCGACACGGGGGAGTTCAACTGGGACCTCGTTGCTCCTGAGGACGTGAAGCAAATCGAAGTTGTGAAAGGCGCTGGTTCGGCTCTCTGGGGTGCTGCTGCGCTTGGGGGCGTTGTGAATATCATTACCCGGGATCCGACACCGCAAGGGCGCTTTCGCTACACGGTGACGTTGGGCAAGTACGATCATCCGGCTTTCCGGCAGTGGGAGTGGACTGACTGGGGACGTTTGCACTACACGCGCGAGACCCTGAGCTACGGGAAACGCTACGAGGCACTTGGGGTGCGGCTCTCGTTGAACCGAACAATGGACACGGGTTACCGTCAGCTCGGCGACGCGAAAAAGCTCGGCGGAACGCTGAAGCTCGACTACCACCTGCCTGGAGGCGGACGCTGGACGAACTACGTCAGCGGGAGCTGGATAAGTCAGGGATTCTTCATTCAGTGGAAAGGCCAGAATCATCCTTACGAAGTCGATCCCACCCAGCTCAGCAACCGGGCTCACATCAACCAGTTGAGCGCGTACTCGCGTTTGACGCTCCCGCTGACCCCCTCGCTCGCCGTTCAGGCCAGGGTGTCGCTGGTCCGTACGTTGATGGGCAACCAGTTCGGGCAACCCGGGGCTTTCAACCCGGCTTACGGCAGTGGGGCGGAAGTGCAGGTGGACTGGATTCCCGGTCGGAAGCACAGCGTCACCGTCGGCCTGCAGCTACAGCGGGACGGCGGCAGCACGCGTTACTTCGGTGACCACGTGGGAATCTACCTGGCTCCCTACGTGCAGGACGAGTGGCGCGTTCGGCCCAACTTCCGTCTGACGGCTGGTCTGCGTTACGACCGCTACGTGCTGGACGGCACCCGGCGCGAGGATTTGCTCAGCCCGCGCCTGGGTCTCAACTGGCAGCCCGCCCGGCGAACCGCGTTTCGGGCCTCGGTGGGGAGTGGGTTTCGCGCCGCCACGATCGTTGAGCGCTTCCTCGAACTGGAGGTCATGAACTTCACGGTCAAAGCGAATCCGGCCCTGCGCTCGGAGCGGTCGTGGGCCTACGAAGTGGGGATGCGCCACTACGTGACGGCGAACTGGGTCGTGGACGCGTCGCTCTTCCGCACGGACTACAACCAGCTCATCGAAGCGCACCTCGACCTCATCCGCGGGAACATCCAGTTCCGCAACATTCCGCGAGCCCGAATTCAGGGGCTGGAGGCGTCGTCTGAGCTGTCGGTTCCGGTTCGTTTGTTTGGCATCTCTGCCAGCGTCGCGCTGCGCGGCTCTCTAACCTGGATGCACCACGAAGAGCTGGAATTCCACGACCCGCTACCGTACCGACCGAAGCTGTTAGCTCGGGGGCAGGTCGGGGTGTTGGGACGCGCGTGGGAAGTGCTGGTCGAACACCGCTACGCCAGCAAGATCGACCAGGTGAAGATCTACCCGATCAACCAGAGGGTGCCGATGAGATTCTGGGACGCGAGTTTGCGCTTGCACTGGCGAAAGGTCGGGGTACAGCTCGCGTGTCGCAACATGTTCAATTACAACTACGCGCCGATGGAGAGCAACTTGATGCCGCCGAGGCGGTGGGAAGCAGGTTTCTTCTTCCGGACGCCGTAGTCTGGCCGTGTCAGAATTCGACCTCTTCGCGCCGCGTTTCCCTGCTGCGGCGGATGCTGTTCAGTGCGTCGACCGAAGCGTTGAGGCTGTGTGGCTTCTGACACACTTCCGGAGCTTTACGAGTGAGAAATTGACACATGTTGGGGGGGAAGGCTGGTGTCGCGGTGATTTGGTTTTTGCGCCGTGGAAGCTGCCACATCATCCCGGCACAGCGGGCGCCTAATTTGCTTCCGCCATGTCTCTTCTGGCGTCGATTCCCAGCCGCTCCATCATTTTGTACAGGTGACTTCGCTCCACGCCAATGGCGCGCGCCGTCTGCGCAATGTTCCAGCCATTGCGCTCCAGCTGAACCAGCAGGTAGGTGCGCTCGAACGCCCTTTTCGCCTCTTTGAAATTCCCCGTCTCCGGCTGGCTCACCGTTGTCACGGTGCCTTCGATCAGTTGCGCCAGGTCGTGCCCGTGGAGCTCGTCGGTGTCCAGCAGAATTGTGGCCTTCTCCATGATGTTGCGCAGTTCTCGCACGTTTCCCGGCCAGCTGTGGCTCAGCAAAACGCCCTGAGCGTCGGGCGTCAGAGCGGGGGGCCTTCGGTTGTACACCGAAGCGAAGTGCTGGAGAAACGTCTCCGCCAGGGGGATGATGTCGTCGGGCCGTTGCCGCAGGGGCGGGATGTGGATGGCCACCACGTTGATTCGGTGGTAGAGGTCCTCGCGGAAATTTCCCTCGCGGACCATTCTCGCCAGGTCGCGATTCGTCGCGACGATCAGCCGCACGTCGACCTGCTCCGTGCGTTCGCCGCCCACCTTTGTGATTTCGCGGCTTTCGATTGCCCTCAGGACTTTCGCCTGAGCCGCGGGGCTGAGGTCTCCGATTTCGTCCAGGAACAGCGTTCCACCTTTCGCCTGCTGGAACTTGCCTTCGTGGCTGTGCAGGGCTCCGGTGAAAGCCCCCTTGACGTGGCCGAACAATTCGCTTTCCAGGAGGGAGTCCGGCAAAGCCGCGCAATTCACCTGCACGAAGGGTTTGGGTGCTCGCGCACTATTCAGGTGAATGGCTCGCGCGACCATTTCTTTGCCGGTGCCGCTTTCGCCCGTGATCAGCACGGTCACGTCGGTAGCCGCGACGCGATCCACCACGGTCAGAATGCGTTTCATGGCCTCGCTGACGCCGATGAGCTGGTAGCGAGCCCGCATTTCTTCCAGGTAGCGGTTGCGGTCGCGCTGCAGGTCGATGAAATCCAGAGCCCGCTTGACCGTCAGCCGTAGCCGGTCAGACTTCACGGGTTTTTCGAGGAAGTCGTAAGCCCCCTTCTTGACAGCTTTCACCGCGGTCTCGATGTCGCCGTGCCCACTGATGAGAATCACAGCCAGGTCTGGCAGCATTCGAAGCGCCCTTTCCAGCGTCTCGAGCCCGTCGATTCCCGGCAGACGCAGGTCCAGAAGCATCAGGTCCCAGGCTGTGCCGCTTTCCAGGATTTTGAGCGCCTCTTCGCCGCTTTCAACTGTAGCTACTGTGTACCCCTCCTCTTCTTCGAGCGTGTCTTTGACGAGAAAAGCGAAATTTGGGTCGTCCTCAACGACGAGAATCCTGTGCGCAAGTGCCATGAGCTTCCCTACGTGGATTCCTTTTCCGGCACCGATTCCAGAACGTCGGACTTGACCGGGAAGTAGAGCCAGAAGGTGGTGCCTACTCCTGGGGCGCTTTCAAATTCAACGCAGCCTTTGTGATCGTCCAGGACGGTTTTCACAATCGCCAGCCCCAGCCCTGTACCGCTGTGCTTCCGGCTGAAGTAGGGCTCGAAGATTTTGTCCCGGATGTCTTCTGGGATGCCCTCGCCACTGTCGGCGATTTCAACCGCCACGTACGACCCGTCGGAGCGACACAGTCCCTGCAACCCGTGTGCCAGGAAGGTGCGCACTCTGACCTTGCCCTCGCTGTCCACGGCCTGCAGGGCATTCTTCAGCACGTTGGTGATGGCGAGCGCGATCTGGGCCCGACTTCCCTCCACCGGGGGCAGGTCTTCCGCGAGCGACACTTCGATGTCGACGCCCGGTCCAGCCTGCGGAGCCAGGAGTTCCACCGCCTCACGGACGACAGCGTTCAGGTCCACGGGCTCCCGCTTGCTGCGCTCCAGGTCCGTCACCTGCATCATCGTCTCGGCCAGGTCGCGCGTGCGCTCGATCTCGCGAAACAACAGGTCGAAGTACGTCTGCAAGCGGTTTTTCTCTTTGACGGGAGCGTTCTCCACGAGACGCTTGATTTTCTCTGCCGCGAGGAGAATCGAGGCAATCGGGGTCTTGACCTCGTGCGCCAGGCGGCGCGCCAGCGCAACCCAGCTCATGACCTGGCGCGAGCGTACGGTCTCGGTCACGTCGCGCAAGGCGACGGCCTTGCCGACCACGCGACCCTCGTTGTCGCGCAGCACTTCCGCCGACACGAGCCACAGCTGGGTTGAACCGTCGCGACGCACGGTGAATTCCGTCTCGATCTTGTCTCGCTGTTGCTTTTCGAGCTGACGAAGCAGCTCGGCAATGCGCTCTAACCCGGTGCCTCGCAGTTGTTTTGCGAAGCCGTTGAGCGTTCCCGAAACCTGGCCGGGCAGCGCCAGCATTTCCCTCGCTTTCCGGTTGATGCTGACGAGCTTGCCCGCCGCGTCGAAGATCACCGTGCCCGTGTCCATGGCTTCGAGTGTCCAGGCGCGAAAAGCATTGGTACGAGCAGCTCTTTCCCTTGCAGCTTGCCGACGGACGTGGCGAACGCCGAGTGGAAGAACGACGACCACAAAAAGCAGGACGACCGCGGCAACAATCCGGGCTCCGACGTAAAGCGGATTCAGCTCGAGGCGAACAAAGTGGTAGACTTCTTCTCGTTCTCGAGCGTAGCAAAGCAGAGGAGGCTCTGACTTCCCCACGTGAAATGGCTGACGCAACGGTCTTCCCCTGGCCAGAGCAAGGAAACGGAAATCAGCGGAGAGCACGTAAAAGAAGGATTGATCCTGCAGGACAAGCTCGGGGCGACGGTCGCCATCAAGGTCGGCTACCAGGCACGGGACTGTCTCGGCTGGATCCTTAATGAACCCAAGCTTCTTCGCGCGTACGATCCGCAGGTTCTGGTCGACATTCACCAGCACCCCGGTGCGCGTTAGTACAGCGACGTGCTGGCTGCCTGTGTAGGGATCGTGGTAGAAAAGCGGCTCTTTGTCGATCAGTCCCTCGGGAAATGGCAGTTTTTTGAAGTCATTCCGGTTGTTCCACGACCAGAGGCCGACAAAATCGACCGTTTTTGATTTTGCTCCGTAGCTGGCACTCACAAGCAAAACCGAAGGAGGCGAATTCGGGGAGGAGAAGACCGGGTACGGTGAGAGAAGGACCTTGCTCCCGAAATCACCCATCTG
>JAADFT010000121.1 GCA_013152765.1 Calditrichota bacterium
CAGAAGGTGACCATTGCCACAATTCCGCCCTCTGTGCTTTCGGTGCTACCGAAGGCAGATCTGCCGGATCTCAGGACTCTTGTTGTGGCCGGTGAGAAATGCAGTGGAGACCTCGTGAACCGCTGGGCTCCCGGGCGACGCTTTTACAACGCCTACGGACCAACCGAAGCGACGGTCTGTGCTTCGGCGCATCTTTGCGAAGGCGACTACCCCCAGGGACCGCCCATCGGCAAGCCGATTTCCAACGCGAAGCTCTACGTTCTGGGCAGGGACATGGAGCCTGTGCCCGTCGGCGTGCCGGGCGAGCTTTACATCGGTGGCGAAGGACTGGCGCGCGGCTACTTGGGAAGACCCGACCTGACTGCCGAGCGTTTCGTGCCGGATCCTTTCGGAACAACGCCAGGTGCACGGCTCTACCGTAGTGGCGACCTGGTGAAGTGGCTTCCCACGGGTGACCTGGAGTTCCTGGGAAGGGTGGACGACCAGGTCAAGATCCGCGGTTTTCGGATCGAGCTGGGTGAAATCGAGTCGGTCCTCAACGAACATCCGCAGGTCAGGGACGCCGTTGTGCTGGCGAGAGAGGTTGGCAAGAGCGGCGACCGCCGGCTCGTGGGTTACGTGGTGCCGAGCGAAGGTAGCAGTGTAAATCCGGGCGAATTGCGTACGTACCTGCGGGAGAAACTGCCGGAGTACATGGTGCCGCCGGTGATCATGGTGCTGGACGAATTCCCGTTGACGCCGAACGGGAAAGTGGATCGCCGAGCGTTGCCTTCTCCGGAGGGATTGCGCCCGGACCTGGAGCGCGAGTACGTTGCGCCGCGGAACGAGACCGAAGAAAAGGTGGCGCTGATTTGCCAGGACTTGCTGGGAATCGACAAGGTCGGCATCTACGACAACTTTTTCGACCTGGGAGGGCACTCGCTCCTTGCGACGCAGCTCATGTCGAGGCTGCGCGAGACGTTCGGGATTGAGATGCCCCTCAGGGCCTTGTTCGAAGGGCCAACCGTGGCCGAGCTGGCAAAGGCCATTGAGAAGTTGAAGGAGGGAAACGGACAGGCGGCCGCACCGACCATCAAGCGTGTCTCACGCGAAGCGCGAAGGATGAAGCGTTCGCAGCTTGGAAACGAGGTGGCCAGGGGCAAAGACACCATGGGGAAGGCAGGCGAATGACCAGCCCGTTGAACAACGAAGTAGCAGTCGACCGGCTTCAGGAAGAGGAGCGACTGGAATTCGAGCCGGTTGCTGAGGACGAGGTCTACGTTTTTCCGACCTCGTTTGCACAGCGACGACTGTGGTTCCTGGACCAGTTTGAACCGGGAAGTCCTTACTACAACATCCCTTCGGCCGTGCGGCTTCGCGGCAGGCTGGATGTGCGTGCACTGGAGCGCAGCGTCGAGGCCATCGTGGAGCGCCATGAGTCGCTGCGCACCACTTTCGCCATGGTGGATGGCGAGCCGGTTCAGGTGATCAGTCCGCGCTCAAACGTTCGGCTGGCCATCGCGGACCTCAGATCGATCAAAAAAGAACAGCGCGAGAAAGAGGCCCTCGACCTGGCGAACCGCGAGGCCAGACGGCCTTTCGACCTTTCCACCGGACCCCTGTTTCGAGTTACGCTGCTCATCCTCGATGACGACGACACCGTTCTGCTTCTCACCATGCACCACATCGTGTCGGACGGCTGGTCCATGGGTGTGCTCATCGAGGAGATTTCCACCCTCTACGACGCCTTCTCCAAAGGCCGACCTTCACCGTTACCGGAGCTCCCGATCCAGTACGCCGACTTCGCCGAGTGGCAGCGGGAGTGGCTGTCTGGCGCCGTGCTCGAGGAACAACTCAACTACTGGAAAGAGCGGCTCGGCGACATTCCGCCCGTGCTGGAGTTACCGACGGACCGTCCCCGGCCAGCCGTTCAGAGCTCGCGAGGTTCCGAAGAATCGATCGTTTTGCCACGGGACCTCACGGATCGCTTGAAGGCGCTCGGCAAGGAAGAAGGCGCGACTCTGTTCATGACGTTGCTGGCTGCCTTCAAGGCGCTGCTCTACCGTTACACGGGCCAGGAGGACATTTCCGTCGGCACACCGATCGCCAACCGCAACCGCGGCGAACTGGAGCGGCTGATCGGTTTCTTCGTAAACACGCTGGTGCTTCGCACGGACCTGTCCGGTGACCCCAGTTTTCGCGAGATCGTGCGGCGCGTACGGGAGGTGGCCCTCGGGGCTTACGCGCACCAGGACCTGCCTTTCGAGATGCTGGTGGAAGCGCTCAGTCCCGAGCGCGACATGAGCCACAACCCGCTTTTCCAGGTGATGTTCATTCTTCAAAACGCACCTGTGAAGGCGAAAGCGCTGCACGACGTCACCCTCGAGATGCTGGATCTGAAAACCGGCACGTCCACGTTCGACCTGACGATGGCGGTTGCGGAGAGCGTGTCCGGTCTCAGCGTGTCCGTCGAATACAACACCGACATTTTCGATGCTTCTACGATTCGGCGCTTGCTGAAACACTACTGGCGCCTGCTGGAAGCCGTGACGGCGGATCCGGACGCGCCGGTCTCGCGTGTAGACCTGCTTCTGCCCGAGGAAAAACACCAGATTCTGGTGGAGTGGAATGACACGAAACGAGAATTCCCGCCGGATGCTCTTGTGCACAGGCTCTTCGAGGCGCGGGTAGAAGAAGCGCCGGATGCCGTGGCGGTGTCTTTTCTCGGGCAGACGTTGACCTACCGTGAGCTCAACGAGCGCGCCAACCGCCTGGCCCACTACCTGCGCGGGCTCGGGGTCGGTCCGGAGGTTCCGGTTGGGATTGCGGCAGAGCGCTCGCTGGACATGATCGTCGCCGTGTTAGGCGTAATCAAGTCGGGTGGAGCCTACCTGCCCCTCGACCCCGCTTACCCGAAAGAACGACTGGCTTACATGCTGCAGGACTCTGGTGCACCCGTCCTGGTGACCCAGGAACACCTGCTGGAAAGCCTGCCACGGCACGAAGGTAAGCTGGTCCTTCTCGACGCCGAATGGGATGAAATCGCCAAGCAGCCTGCTGAGAATCCGCGGAATCTGGTAACCCGTAACAACCTCGTCTACACGATTTACACGTCGGGTTCCACCGGACGCTCCAAGGGTGTGATGGTGCAGCACGGCAGTCTGGCCAACGCTTACCTGGCCTGGGAGGAACCCTACGAGCTGCGCACGCAAGCACGCTCCCACCTGCAGATGGCCAGCTTTTCGTTCGACGTTTTCTCGGGCGATTTCGTCAGAGCCCTGTGCTCCGGTGGCAAGCTGGTGCTGACCCCGCGCGAGTTCCTGCTGGAGCCTGAGAAGCTCTACGCCCTGATGCGTAAGGAGCGGGTGACGATCGCTGAGTTCGTACCCGCGGTCCTGCGGACCCTCGTCCAGTACCTGGAAGAGACCGGTCAGGACCTCAGCTTCATGCGCGTTCTGATCGCGGGTTCTGACGTGTGGTACGTGGGTGAGTACGAGCGCTTCAAGAAGCTCTGCGGGCCGGAAACACGGCTCATCAATTCGTTTGGTCTCACCGAGGCAACGATCGACAGCACCTTTTTTGAAGGTGATCTCTCCGGAGTTGCTGTTGAGCGCCTGGTACCGATTGGTCGACCGTTTGCCAACACGCGGATTTACATTCTCGACCGTCACCTGCAGCCCACACCAATTGGCGTACCGGGTGAAATCTGCGTCGCCGGTCCGGGATTGGCGCGCGGCTACCGCAACAGGCCGGATCTGACCGCGGAGAAGTTCATCCCTGACGCTTTCAGCGGGGAGGCCGGAGCCCGTCTCTACCGCACAGGCGATCTGGCTCGCTACCTGCCCGACGGAAACATCGAGTTCCTGGGTCGGGTGGACACGCAGGTCAAAATTCGCGGGTACCGGATCGAGCTGGGCGAAATCGAGGCGGCTTTGAGCGCCCACGACGCGATTCGGCAGGTCGCGGTGATCGTGCGCGAGGACAAGCCCGGCGACAAACGGATTGTGGCCTACTTTGTGCCGGCTGGTGGTGCCGCGCCGACGCCGGGCGAACTGCGCCGGTACCTGCTGGATCGCCTGCCTGAGTACATGGTGCCCTCTGCTTTCGTGGAGCTCGAAGCGCTTCCGCTGACGCCGAACGGCAAGGTCGACCGCAAGGCCCTGCCCAAACCGGACGAAAGCGCACGCGGGTTCGAAGAGACCTTCGTTGCACCGCGCACGCCGACCGAGGAAGTGGTGGCGGGCATCTGGGCCGAGATTCTGGGACTCGAGAAAGTCGGTGTTCACGACAATTTCTTCGAGCTCGGTGGCCATTCGTTGCTGGCCACGCAGGTGATTTCCAGGATCCGCGAGGCGTTCCAGATTGAGCTCCCCCTGCGGAACATCTTCGAGTCGCCGACCGTGGCCACCCTGGCTGAGCAAATCGACCTGGCCAAGCAGGCAGCCGTAGGCCTTGAAGAACCACCGATCAAGCGCGTGCCGAGGGAAGGTCCGCTGCCGCTGTCCTTCGCTCAGCAGCGCCTGTGGTTCCTTGAGCAGCTCGAACCGGGCAGCCCCTTCTACAACATCCCGGATGCCGTGCGCATCAAGGGCGACCTTCGCGTGGACGTTCTGGAGCGGGCCATCAACGAAATCATTCGCAGACACGAGAGCCTGCGCACGCGCTTCGACACGGTGGATGGCAGGCCCGTGCAGATCATCCTGCCGGAGTTGCGTCTCAATGTTCCCGTGGTGGATCTGACCGCTGTTCCGGCTGAAGAACGCGAAGACCTCGCGCTGACCCTGGCGCGCGAGGACGCGCAACGACCGTTCTCATTGGCGAATCCACCTTTGCTGCGCGTCACGCTCCTCAAGTTGGACGAGCGCGACCACGTGGTTCTCTTCACGACTCACCACATCGTGTCGGACAACTGGTCCAGCAACGTCCTCATTCAGGAAGTCGCCGCACTGTACGACGCTTTCCTGAACGACCGACCGTCGCCGCTACCCGAGCTGCCGATTCAGTACGCGGACTTCGCCGTCTGGCAGCGTGAGTGGCTGCAGGGCGAGGTACTGGAGAAGCACCTGGACTACTGGAAGAAGCAACTGGAGGGCGCACCGCCAGTTCTGGAGCTGCCCACAGATCGCCCGCGACCGTCGGTGCAAACTTACAGCGGTTCGTACCAGACCTTCGAGCTTTCGGAGGAGCTCTCGAAGGCCATCCGGGAATTCAGTCAGGCGAACGGTGCGACCCTGTTCATGACTTTGTTGGCGGCGTTCGACGCGCTGCTGGCCAGGTACTCGCGGCAACGCGACATCCTCGTCGGTACGCCGATCGCCAACCGGAACCGGGCGGAAATCGAAGGCCTGATCGGCTTTTTCGTCAACACGCTGGTGCTACGCACGGATCTTTCTGGTGACCCATCTTTCCGCGAGCTGGTTAATCGCGTGCGGGAAGTGGCGCTGGGTGCCTACGCGCACCAGGACGTTCCGTTCGAGCAGCTCGTCGAAGTCCTGCAGCCCGAGCGCGACATGAGCCACAGCCCGCTTTTCCAGGTGATGTTCGCGTTGCAGAACGCGCCTTTCCGTGCTCAGGAAATTTCGGCGGATCTGGTCCTGGAGCCTGTGGAGGCCCACAGCGGCACAGCGAAGTTTGACCTCACGCTGTTCATGGTGGAAGAAGGCGAGCGTTTGGGCGGGGCCTTCGAGTACAACACCGATCTTTTCGATGATGAAACGATTTCGAGAATGATTCGGCACTTTGTCCGTCTCCTCGAAGCTGCGGTTACGGAGCCGGACAAGCCGGTGCTCAGTCTGGACATTCTCGACCAGGAGGAGCGAACTCGCGTAGTACGGACCTGGAACGGGCCAAGCGTGGCGATTCCGCCCGAAGAGACCGTGCTGGATCTCATTCGGCAGCAGGTGGCCGAACACCCAGAGGAACCCGCGGTTGTCCAGGGTGACGTTGTTTACTCGTACGCGGAGCTGGACCGCCGGTCGAACCTGCTCGCCGGGTTTCTGCAACGTGTGGGTGTCGGGCGAGAGTCGGTGGTAGCAATCTACCAGGAGCGCTCGCCAGATTTGATCGTGTCCTTGCTGGCTGTGCTGAAAGTGGGTGCGGCTTACCTGCCGATGGATCCCAGCTACCCGGCGGAGCGAATTCGCTACATGCTGGAGGATTCGGACGCGCGCGTGGTGCTTACGCAGGCGCGAGTGGCCGACTCGTTGCCGCTCATCGGTGCAGAGCTGGTGCTTGTGGATCTGGATTGGGACGAAATCGAGTTCTCGGCCACGCCACCGGCGGAGCCTCGGCTGCGTCCGGATGATCTGGCTTACGTGATTTACACCTCCGGTTCGACCGGGAGGCCGAAGGGCACGCTGATTACGCACAGGGGTCTTCGGACCTACCTCGAGTGGGTGCGGACGGCGTACCCGCTCGACCGGGGAATTGGGAGCGTGGTTCATTCCACCATTGCCTTCGACGCTACGGTCACCGCTGTTTTCAGCCCACTCGTCA
>JAADFT010000122.1 GCA_013152765.1 Calditrichota bacterium
TTGTCTCGCCCGGGAAGATGGCGCTGACACGAGAGTAAGGAGGGATTGTCGGCTCAACACGAGGCTCCAAGTAAGAATCGGGCGTAAGATGCCGAGCCTGGCTGACCGACCGTTTGCGGCAGCGGAGGGAAGAAGATGTAGTGGCTTATGGGTAGACCGTACTTCGAGAGTTTTTGTTGACATCATGCAAACTAGCTCGTCACATACACGGAGCTATCGAAGAACGCAGTGCCGTGAGCGAACACAGGTAAGGCAGTAGACAGAGAGTCTGGGCATCCGCTGGTGCAAGCGATCAAATGCGTCGTCCCCAAAGTTTGCTCTGATATTGTTTTGCTTCCGGGAGCCTGCGGTGATGCAGCCCTTGAGGTGAGCCTTTGCCGGGCATTGCGACGGCCCTTGATGGTACTCGCTTGGGATGCAGGCTTTCGACGGGCGTCTCGCAAAGTTTAGCGAAGCACGTTTGTAGTGATGCTTACGGCAAAGATGCCGCAGGAAGAGTGTCACGTATCTCCGAAGAGCACAGTTGAGCCAGAAGGTGTGCGTAGTTTGTGATGGTTCTTTTGTTAGTTGGAACCCAAACCGAAGGATAGATCGTTGACACTGGCGATTGACTGCCGGCTTATTCTGGACAAACCTACGGGTATTGGCAGCTACACGGCGGGTTTGGTAAGGGCCCTCCTTTCATTGCGCAACGGTCCTGAGCTGGTTCTTGTCACAGGTCAGAGGTTCCCTTCTGAACTGACTGTTTTCCGCAGTGATCCGCGTGTCACTTTTACTGAATGTCCGTTGCCCAGCTTTGGCCTACGACAAAGACTGCTTGCCCACCGCTATTTGAACGAATTAAGAGCGGACGTCCTTCTCTACCCTCATCACGATGTTCCATTTTTGCTTCGGATGCCGGTTGTGGCTGTGGTTCATCATGTGCCTTCTCTCAGGATTGGAACTGGGCCGAATCTGGCAAAACGGCTTCTGCTCCTGACAAGCTTAGCTTGGACCGCGCACCGTTCGGAGCGCGTGATTGCGGTTTCACGCTACACTGCAGAACTCCTCAGAAAGCGACTAATGGTTCCACAGTTTAGAGTTAGAGCGGTTTATCCCCCTCTTTCGCCTGTTACGTTTGCCGAGCGAGGGGCACCTTTGCCTGGTGGACTCACAGCGGGCAAATACTTCCTGACGGTTGCGGAGTGGCGCCCTCACAAGAACCTGCCGCGCCTGATCCGCGCATTTGGCCGCATAAAGGAGTCACTTGGAGATCCGTGGAAACTTGTGGTAGCTGGGGCGGCTTACGGTAGTTACCGTGAGCCAGAGAGGGAGGTTCAGCGCAGAGGCCTGGAAAAGGATGTTCTGTTGCTTGGCAAGGTGGCGCCGTTCGAGCTTCGAGCGCTGTACGAAAATGCAGCAGCTCTTGTTTTCGTCTCTCTGCTCGAGAACTTTGGTTACCCCGTGGTGGAAGCTTTCCATTTCGGAACGCCGGTAGTCTGCTCGAACGTGGGATCTTTGCCGGAGGTCGCAGACGGTGCAGCGGTGTTCGTGAATCCGAAAAGCGAATCGGAGATCGCCGAGGCGATGCTGAGGGTGGCGCGGGACCGTCAGCTTCGCGGTGAGCTTGCTGACGCTGGTAGACGAGAACTGAGTCGGTTTGATCCTCGTCTTCTGGCGAAAAAGACGGTTGAAGTATGCCAGGAGGCTGCGACCTCAAGGTGAGATTCTTCAAGGGAAATAGAGGTAAGGGTTGGTCTGGCTGCGAGACGAGGACTTTCGAAGCTGGACCTCAGATTGATCTTACAAGAGTTTGATCATAGGGAGTAGCGTTGCTACGCGGACCATTGTTGAATCTGGGTGGGGTTTTTCTGCACCCATTTGAGCCTTTTTTCCTTCTTGCTGCTGTGGTGGGGCTGCTGCTGGCATTGCCACATTACGGTCTGAAGCTGCACCTTCGCTCACGAACGCCACTCTTGCTGTTTGCAGCAGGTTCTCTGTTGCTCCTCGCTTCTGTGGCGCTTTCCGCCGTCGTGTCAGTTCGGCCTGGGATGACAGTAAAAGCTTTCTCGAAATGGCTCGAGATCATTTTGGTCGCGCTGCTTTCGTTCTGGCTCGGGCGGGAAGAACGTTTCCGACTGTGGATTTACCTAACGTTTTTTGCAGCTGCTGTGCTGTATGCGCTGTGGTTTCTCCCTGTGTCGGTCGACTTCAACGCGTGGGTACGCTTTAGCGGTTACGAAGCCGTAATCGCCCTTATTTTGCTTTCCGGATTGCCCGGTAAAGCGCGCTGGTGGAGACGTACGAGCCAGATTTCGCTTATTTGGGTGGCACTGCGTTCTCTGTCACGCGGCGTTTGGCTTGTTCTCTTCTTACTCGGTCTACGCGAGCTGCGTAGATTGACATGGCGGAAACGATTCGCGGCAGTTGGGACTGTATTCGGATTGAGTTTCCTTCTCCTCAGCGCTGTCCCGCAGTTGGGTTTCGTGCTTCAGCAACGGTTTTTTACGCCGGAATCAGCAAGTAACCGGTCGCGGACAAAATTGCTTGGGGCTGCTGCGGAGGGCTTTTTAGCCCATCCGGTACTGGGGATCGGAGCCGAGAATTTCCCAAGCTACATGGCGGCGAAACTGCGGGCGGAAGGAGTCCACGAGAAGAACGTGTCCGTTCTCCAAGTGCATAACATCTTTCTTCAAACGGCGGTTGAGGAAGGCGTGTTGGGTCTTGTTGGCCTTTTCTTGCTCACTGCGGGTGCGGCGGCAGCTCTGTGGGCGGCCAAACCTTCCTACTGGATGCGGAAACCCTTGATCGAAGTGGGCTTCGTCTTCTTGCTCATGCTGGGCCTCGGTGTGCTCGCCAACAACATTCGTTTCCTGCTCGGGTTGTACCTTGGTTTAGCGCTTTCGCTGCTCCATGTAACCGCGGACGAGCCCTACTCAGAGGTAACCGAATGAGCCGCGTTCGTGTCCTTCACATCATCACCCGATTGATCACTGGCGGGGCTGATGAGAATACCCTGCTTACTGTTGAAGGCCTGGATCAAGCCCGCTTCGACGTAACGCTGGCAGCAGGTGTCCCGTCGGAGGAAGAAATGATCTCGAGGGTGCGCTCGGCGGAATTCGTTTTGGTGCCGAACCTGCAGCGGGAATTGAGGCCCATCAAAGATCTGCGCGCATTCATCGAATTGGCTCGAATTTTGAAGCGTGGTAAGTACGATCTGGTTCACACACACGAGGCCAAGGCTGGAATTCTCGGACGCCTGGCGGCAAAGTGGGTCGGAACACCCATCGTAGTGCATACTTTGCACGGGATCACGTTTCACCGGCACCTGACTCCGCCCGTACGTCTGCTCTACCTGTACCTCGAAAAACTGGCTGCCAAATTCACGGATGCCTTCCTTTGCGTTGGCGAGGACTTGCGCCGCACGTACGTGACGAACAGGGTGGGCAGGCCGGAACAGTACAGAGTTGTTCGCAGCGGCTTCGACGTTTCTCGCTTCGAAAGGGCCGCTCGTGAACGAGAAAAATTCCGCCGCGAGCTCCGAAAACGACTTAATCTTCCGAAGAATGTGACGATTGTCGGTACGGTGGCGAGGCTTGAATTCCGCAAAGGGGTGCAGTTTCTGATTGATGCTGCCTCGAAGCTCTGTCCCCGATGGCCTCACCTCCATTTTGCGGTAGCCGGGATGGGCGACTACCGGCCCTCACTGGAAAAACTGGTGGCTGAGCACGGTCTGCAGGATCGGTTCCACTTCGTCGGTTTTGTGGATCGAATTGAGGAATATCTGGCGGGCCTGGACTTGTTTGCGCTGAGCTCACTCTGGGAAGGGTTGCCCAGAGCCCTCGTTCAGGCAGGGATTGTCGGCTTACCGGTGGTGACTTTCGACGTGGAGGGTGCCTGGGAAGTCGTGCGAGATGGAGAAACGGGCTACATTGTGCCCAGCCGCGATGTGGATGCGTTGGCTGAACGCCTCGAGAGACTGCTTCGCAATCCTGCCCTCGCGGAAAAGATGGGGCGCAAGGCTCAGCGCGGCCTGGCGCGGGAGTGGGAAATAGGCAAAATGATCCGTGACGTGGAGGAAGTTTACGCAGAGTTGCTTGACGGCAGGACGTGGCAATCCTGCAACGAGAGCTAACAGCGTCGTGCAGCACACTTGTGGAGACGGTTTGGGTGGTGATTGGGTATCAGGAGGAAGGAGTTCGGTAGGATGCTGGCAGTAGCTAAAACTGCGGTACTTTCGGGCTTCGTAGCGTTCTTTTTGGCTTTGCTGGCGAGCAGGTTGAACTTCAGGCTGCCGGAGCGGCCGCCGGAAACGCTCGATCCTGACCCTCCGAGCGAGATTCCCCGTGTGGGAGGGATTTTCCTCTTCGCAGGCGTGGTCGCTGGAGTCCTCGCTATGCCTGGTAGCTGGCTGGGTCACATCCGCTGGGTTGTACTGGCTGGCTTGTTACCGGTGTTTCTGATTGGGCTTGCGGATGACATCCGTCCCGTCAATTGTTACGTCAAGCTGGGGTTCCAGCTTCTTGGTGGCGTTGTAGTAGCGGTACTTGGTTTTGTGCCTACCGGCGTTGTGCTGCCGGGAGGCGAAGAGATTAAGCTGGGTGCTCTTGGTGTTGCACTAACGGTTTTCTGGCTTGCCTCGACGGCAAACGCCTACAATTTGATCGACGGCGTGGACGGCCTGGCAACTGGCCTCGGTGTGATCGCGAGTGCTGCTCTCGCTCTGGCAGGTTGGGTTGCCGGGAACTACGCTGCGGTGGCCTTGGGGGCTGTACTGGTGGCCTCGTTGATGGGGGTCCTTTTCTTCACGGCCAATCCGGCCCGTTTTTACCTGGGAGACTCCGGCAGTCTCAGCGTGGGTTTTCTGGTTGGCTTGCAGGCGCTGTTGATCGCCAATGCAGACGGGGCAGTACGGGTTGTGCCCATCTCGCTGGCCCTGGCTATTCCCTTAGGTGACATGGCATTTGCCATCCTGCGCCGAACGGCCCGCGGCCAACATCCCTTTCACCGGGATCATGAGCACATCCACCACAGATTGCAGCGCTTGGGCCTGTCTCCGCGCCACGTAAGCTGGACGCTGTGGGCGACAGGCGGCGCTGTGGCAGCGATTGGTTTGTGGATCCTCATCGCTGCGCCGTGATCCCCTGACGAACGCCCTGGTGCTACGTCTTCCTCGAAAGGGTACCACTGCCGAATGAAGCGGGAACCTCTCGGTCCGATGGGCTTTTAGCTAAAGAGCTAAACGGAGGCGATCCCCTTTTGGTGTGTCTAATTTCATGATCGGATTCTCCACCTTTCCACTTTTTCTGAGCTTCAAACGCAGATTTCGCCCTTCTCCGTCTGGTGTATCGGGCGAGGGCCGGACGCAGTCACGCGCGGGTTGGGCGGTACTCATCCCGTCCCGGGCAATGTGTCGAGGGGTCGCGCTGCTTTTTCTGCTGGTGCTCGGCGTGATTAGTCCGACGGGGACTGCTGCAGGCTCGCCCGGGGACGGTGGTACGTCGGGGCTGAGAGCCGAATTGCAGGAGGCGGGTTTTCAGCTTGCAACGCGAATTTCTCCCGGGGGACTCCACGTTGAACTACGAGTGCCTTCGGCGCAGATCTTCCCGCAGTCAATCGACGGAAACGATTTTACGCTTGTCAAATTCGGCCCGGAGGGTGTCGAGCAGGCCCCGACGGGCGAAGCGGTGCCTGTGCTACTGCTGCCGGTTGTCGCTCCGACCACCGCGAGGGTGACGATTGAACTCGAATCGGCAACCTGGCGGCACATCAATGTCGACAGAATTGTGCCGTTCGCAGTGTTGCAGGGCATCCCGGACAGCGTTGCTGTTGAGTCGTTCAAGCGCAACAATCAACCGGCCGCTTTTTGGGACCTCGGTTTCGCCGAGGAAGCACGTTTTCGCGGGCACCGGATCCTTCGGGTGCGAATCCCTTTGCTGCGCCCTGATGCACGCGGGTACAAACGTCTCGATCACGTGTCGTTTTGGATCCGGGGACTGGTGCCCGAAAGAGGACTTGCGACCGAAACAAGCGCGCTGCGAGAGGCACTGCCGTCGGAGGTCGAAAACCTTGTGTTGATTCCTTCCTCTGTTGCGGAAAGTGCGATTCCCCCTGCGCTCCCCAAGCCAGTTCAGCCCGGAAAGATCAAGATCCTGCTCAGCGACTCAGGCTTCTACCGGGTTACAGGCCAAGATCTCGCCGACGCCGGTGTTTCCCTGGCCGAGATCGATCCAGCTACTCTGCAGCTGAGTAACCGTGGCCACCAAATCCCCTTCTTTCTGAGGGGCCCCTCCGGCACGAGCCTCCAGCCTACCGACACACTGTTTTTCTACGCCCCGGCTTTACATGGCGACACATGCTTCGTGTATCCCTTCAGCGACACGAACGTGGTCTGGCTGGACTGGGGTGGTCCAGGTGGAGCGCGCTTCAAGGAGCAGCCGGTTTCCCCGGGCGAGGAACTGCTTGCGGACACAACGTTCGTCTATCG
>JAADFT010000123.1 GCA_013152765.1 Calditrichota bacterium
TGGCTGCGGGAGCTCGGCGGCACGTCACAGGTGTTGGGGCTTGCCGAGATGCTTGGCGCCAGCGATGAAGGAATTGTGGGCGGCGGTGACGAGGAAAATTCCCTCCCGGAAGTGGCAACGTTGCAAATCTCCGGTGTGGCGATGACTCAGGACGACGCGGAGGAGTTTGCCAACCGTCTCCAAGCTACGGGTTTGTTCTCTGAAGTACACCTGGGGAGTCTGGAGCACGAGGAAGATGATCCACGCGTTGTCCGTTTCACCCTGTCGCTCAGTGTGCCGCCGGTAAGCAAAACGAGAGCAACGCAGTGATGGGCTCGTTGAAGACAACAAACGTGCTTTACCTGGCTGCATTTTTCGCCGGAGCTTTGCTTGTTGTGAACGTGTTCCTGGTGTCTCCGTCGCGGAAGATGAAAGCCTTGCGCCAGGAACTGGTCGAGGTGCAGGAACAGATTTCCGAAGCCGAGGCAGAGCTGGACTCTCTGCGGCACCAGCCCGCGGAAGAATCGAACCGGGGTGCAGGTGAGAAAGAGGAGATTTCGCCGATCGAGCTGCTGACAAAGCGATTGAGTCCGCGCGGACTGGTTTTCAAACGTCTCGAAACAAGTCGTGGCGAAGGCGGCATTTTCTCCTTTTCCCTTGACGCGCGTGGCTCGTTCGCAACAGTGGTGCAGTACCTGCACAACATCTCGACGTCGCCGACGCCCATTTTGATTCTGGACATGAGCATTTCTCCCGAGACCGATGACGGTAGGACCCTGAACCTGCAGATTTCTGGCCAGCTGGCCAGTGGGGGGCAGAATGGTTAGAAAGGCGGCTCGCGGATTCTGGATCTTGCTTCTGGTGGCAACCATCGGTCTGGCAGGTCTGCTGGCCGGGTGCCGCGGAGGTGGCGACGGTGAGTCCTACCCGGAACAGGAGGAAACGGTAGGGACCGCGGAAGAACTGTCGTCTGAAGGACAGTCTGACGAGACCGGAGGAATCTGGAAGTGGGACGGCGACACGCATTCACTCAGGAACCCTTTCGAGCGTCCGCGGTGGGTGCGTCGTCACGCTGAAGCTGCTCCTCAGACTGCGCCAGACCAACAGCGGGGCGAAGCGGCCAAACCCGTGCCTCTGCGACTGCAGGGAATTCTGTACAGTCAGAGCGGCAGCAAGGCCTTGATCAACGGTCGCTGGGTCAAAGTCGGCGACCGGGTTCAGGGACACCGTGTGGTCAAGATCGAGCGTACTTCGGTGCTGCTTCGGAGACGCAACGGGAGTCTTGTTTCACTTAGCCTGGACAACAGGAGGTAACCGTGAGACGGGTGGGTAGTTCTGTGCCGAGAGCTCCTACGGGAATCCCTCGCCGGTGGCAGCGCAGGGGGAAACGCCGCCTCTGCGCCAGCGCGAAGCCCGAGCCAGTGCATGGAAAAGGCAGGACAAAGACAGGAGTCCAGCTTTTTTCCTTCTTGCCGCTGATCGGAGTGCTGACGGTGGTTTTGAGCTTTTCCTCAGGGTGCTCCTCCCGCGGCAAGCTGGACAGAGCGAAACTCTGGCAGTGGCCGGTGACGCCGGCCGCAGTTGAGTCGCACAGCCCTACGGGTCAGCAGCCAGAAATCCGTCAGGCCGAGACTCAGAGCCCGATTCTTCGGAACGTGATTTTTCAGGGCGCCCCGGCCGACGTGGTCCTGGAAGGGATTGCCCAGGAGTACGGCGTGCAAATGGTCTTCTTGGATCGGCCCACAAAGCCCGTTTCGGTGCACCTTACCGACGCACCACTCGAAAGAGCGCTTGCCGCCGTCCTGGCATCTACGGATTTCGTGTACGAGGTGAAAGACGGCATCATCTACGTCATGTCCGGCGAGAGACGGGTGACCCGGGTCTACCGGTTGCGTTTCGGGTTTCCCGCCAGCGTGCTCGAGTCGCTGAAGAGCGGGGGCGAAAACATCGCTGTCGGGGTTGACTCGACCAGTGGTGCTGTTGTCGTCTCGGGACCAATCGCCACGGTACGCGAAATCGGCCGAATCCTGCAGGAGCTGGACCACCCTCGTCCCCAGGTCATGATCGAGGCGCGGATCTACGAAATTTCCACGGAGCGAATCAGGGAGCTTGGACTGAGTCTGTTGTGGAGCCAGAGCAAATCGGATCGGGACATCACGGTGAACACACCGTTCAATCTGGATCCTCAGAAGACCTTACTGAATTTCGCGAAGCTGGCTCCGGAACAGATGGAAGCCATTCTGAACAGCGTTGGTAGCACCAAGGATGTGAAGCTTCTTTCAGCACCCCGGATTGTGGCCATGGACGGCGTTGCGGCAAAAATCCTGGTTGGCGAGAAGGTGCCGTACGTCCGTCGAAGCGCGGAGACGGTGTCGGGCGGGCTGATGCAGGAGGTGGAGTTTGTGGACGTAGGCATCAAACTGGATGTGACGCCGCGGATCAATCCGCAGACAGGCCAGGTGACCATGACCATTCATCCGGAGGTGAGCGAAGTTTTAGACAAACTGGTAGAAGGCGTACCGCGGATCGGAACCCGCGAAGCCAGCACCCAGGTGACCATCCGGGACGGCCAGACGCTGGTGATCGGTGGTTTGATGCGGCACGACGTTCGCCACACCGGCACGACCCTGCCGTACGTCGGAGAGATTCCACCGTTTAGCTGGATTCTGGGAGATCACAGTCGCGAGAACAACCAGACCGAGCTTCTTGTGTTCATCACACCGCACATCGTGAGGGACTCAGATGTAAAGATCAGCGCTGACAAAGCCGATTATCTAAGAAGAGCGTGGTAACGCTGTGGGACACACGCGGCTTGTGGCTGCACGGGCGGGACATGGTGCTGGGACTTTGGCTCCGCTGCGTGGCAGCACTGCGCCGGGGACACGCTCCACCGGATGTAAAAAGCGGAAGAACCTGGCGCAGGGGGGGTGAGGCCATTCGGCAGGGATTGGAACGGGGACGCAAAACCAAACGCAAGGGCGGATTATGTCGGCGAAAAAGCTCGGTGAGGCGGAGCTCGAGCAACTTCGGCTTCAACTGGAAGAACTGTTCCGTAACTACGACGTAAGCCTGGATCTCATCCCGAAGGCGACGATGCCCGATGAGCTCATCGACCGAATTCTCGACGAGTACATCGGCCGTTTCGAAGAGATCCCGGGACAGGATGTGTTGTCTCTGCATCGTGGCGACGGCGAGCTGACGGCACGAGAAAAGCTCAAAAGCTTGCTCATGTTCTCGTCTCAGGCCGTTCTTTTGCACGAGAACGCACGCGTTTACCAGGAGCTCGCCGAGACGAATCGCAAACTCTCGGAGATGACCGAGAAGCTGCGTCGCAAGAACGAACAGCTCGAGAAGCTCAATTCCCAGTACCTGAGCATGCTGGGTTTCGTCTCGCACGAGCTGCGCAGCCCCTTGGTGTCCATTCTCGGTTTTGCAGAGTTACTCGATGACGGCGTGCTCGGAGAACTCACCAAAGAGCAGCGTGACGCGGTCGCGATCATCTCGAAGGTGGCGCGCAACCTGATCGACATGATCAAGAATTACCTGGATCTGGCTCGCATCGAGAACGGGCGGTTGCCCCTGAACCGCCAGCCACTGGATGTCGAATCGGACGTGTTGCGGCCGCTCATTCGCGAGATGGCTGAGCAGCTGGCATCACGCAACATGAAGATCGAACCCGCACGTCCGGAAGTTGACCGGACGGTGGACCTCTGGGCCGACCCGGAGCTGCTCCGGATCGTGTTCACGAATCTGTTTTCGAACGCCATTCGCTACGGCGAACCTGGAACGACGATTGTCTACGACATCGTGGATAAGGGAAACGAGTACGAGATTTCGGTGTTCAACCGCGGCGAGGGGGTTCAAAAGGACAAGCTGCCTTACCTGTTCACCAAATTCGTGGACATTCCCAAAGAGAGCACGAAGGAGCGCGGGACCGGCCTTGGGCTTTACAACACACGATGCATCGTGGAGAGCCACGGCGGACGCATCTGGGCTGATTCGGATTACGGCAAGTACTTCAAAGTCACGTTTACGCTGCCCAAAGGAAAGCCCGAAGAAACGCACGACCGCGTGCGGCTCGTGGACGACGTCCAGGTAGAAACGATCGGACGCGACGTGACCTCGCGGCTTGCCAAGTACCGGGAAATTCACGAGAACTGACCGTGGCATCGACACAGCCTGACAAGTTGATCCTGGTTGTCGAGCCGGACCCGGTGGTGGCCGCCAGGCTGGAGGACCTGTTTCGCTCTCAGGGCTGGTCTGTGGAAGTGCGGCACGACGCCCGTAGAGCCCGCGAATTCCTGCAAACCACACGTCCCCACCTTGTTGTTCTGGAACCTCTGTTGCCGGATGAGCACGGTCTCGCATTGGTGAAGGAATTGAAGAATCACCCCAGGTGGGGATTCGTACCGACGCTCGTGCTGAGCGAGGACCTTGAACCGGAAGCGCGTTTGCGCGCTTTGAAAGCTGGCGCGCTGGACTACATGACGAAACCGTATGAGCGTGAGGAATTGCTCTTCCGGGTCAGGAACCTCCTGCAACTCGCGGCTGACGAAAAAGCGACCGCGACACACGAGAAGGTTTCGCCGGAGCAGAAATTGCTGTCGGCTTTGTTGGAGCGGCAGGTTCAGCAGCTTGTGCCGGACGTGGACCGCAATTCCCGTTACGGTTACTCGGTTGCCCAGGCTCTTCAGCTTTTGGACGACGCCCAACCCGGCGAGGAGCTGGACCTGCTCGACGAACTGGCCAGCCGGGGGAAACTGGAGCGGGAGTTCTACGATGTGGTGCACCTTTGCCCTACGTGTGGCTGGCACGACCTGAACTTCCGCGAGGTTTGTCCCGCCTGCGAGTCGCCGAACATCAAAGTGCAGCAGTTGGTGAGGCACGTGACCTGCGGACACGTGGCGCCACGATCTGCATTCTCGGAAGCGGGGCGGCGCTGCCCCAAATGCGGTCGCGAAACGGAACCCGAATCGCTTGCCCCTGCGGGCGTGCGTTTCACCTGCAATCACTGCCACAACACGTTCGCAGAGCCGATCGTCGTGTGTCGTTGCCTGAACTGTGGGGAGCTCCACGACGTCGACGCGCTTGAGACGCGCGTCATCTGGTCGTACCGCTTGCAGGCGATCGAGCAAGAGGAGGAGCCGCCTAGACGGCATGTGGAGCCAAGCGTTTTAAGGCCGCTGATTCGCGGCGACGTCGCCGTCCTCAACGAACACGAGATTTTGGCGAAGCTGGAACAGGCCCTTGCGGAGGCTGCCCAAAGGAATTCTCAGCTTTCCCTGATTCAGATTGCCATCGAGGGACTGGGCAAACTTCGGGTGCGGATGGGCGAGGAGAAGTTACGAAGACTGCTGGTTGCGGCTGTGTCGCGGCTCTTTCGGGTGCTGCGGGCCAGCGACTTTTTGGGTTACTACGGCTCGTCCGGTTTTCTTCTCGTGCTTCCCGACACGGATCTCGCGGAGGCCAAGATCCTCGCGGAACGAGTCCTGGTGTACATGCGTCAGGTTCTCCCCGGACTGTTCATTTCCGTTCGTTTGGCCGGCTTTCCTCAGGACGGTCGCTCTGTCGACGAGCTCCTGGAGATGCTGGAAGTCGGCATCGAAACGGTGAGCCTGAGCTGATCCCGCTTTCCTTGATCCTGAAGCCAACTCCCGAGCTCGAAATCCGCTCCTTCCTGCGGCGACAACTTGCTTTCTCCCCTGGCCGGGTCTCTTTTCCCTCGAACACACTCTCAAAGCTTTCTTGGCAGGGAACCTCTCACAGCTTGCTCCGAAAGCTGCGCGAGGTTACAGCTGGTCCAGGTGCTCCAGACGGCTCATTTCTGGGAATACTCACTTCCCCAGAATCTGTTGAAGAATTTAGCGGGGGCAAATAAACGGGGGATCTGGTGGTGTAGCTGTTCAACAGAAACAAGGAGGTAGGGATGCGTAGAGGAGCAACCGTACTGGCAGCGGCTGTGGTCTTCGCCTTCCTGATGGCGGGGAATCTGGTGGCGAAGGATTCACCCAAGGGAGCGGCCGAGAAGATCGTTCTGCAGGTGGAGGGAATGACCTGCACCGGCTGCGAGGCGAAGGTGGAACGGGCCCTTCAGAAGATCGAAGGGGTGCAGAGTGTGGACGCCGACTACAAGACCGGCAAGGTTGTGGTCCAGGTGAAGGGCAAAGTTGACAAGGAGGCGCTGAGAAAAGCCGTCGACAAGACCGGATTCAAGGTTGTGGACAAGCCGGGAATGGGCGGCACGAAAGCCAAGCACAAGGACTGCAAAGGCGACGGCTGTTGCGGCAAGGGCAAAAGCAAGAGCAAGTCATGCGGCTGAACAAGCCCTAAGGCGCGTACTGCGACAGGCGTCTGAAGGCGGGGCGCAGAGCAGAAAGGGCAAGCGTGAGCCCGGATCGCTAACCGCCTCACTCGTTTGCCAGCACCGCTGGAAGCAATCGACCGCTGCTTCTCCGAATGAGAGCAGCGGTTTCTTTTGGTGG
>JAADFT010000124.1 GCA_013152765.1 Calditrichota bacterium
CGAGCTGGAGTACCACCCAAACAGCGACTGGAGCGGAACTCCAGCTCCGCACAGCGAGCCAGCAGGTTGTAATCGCAGAACCTTTGAGCCCCACGGCCAGGCTTCATCCCCAGATCTCCAACGATCCCCGTTATTCCCTTTTTCAGCTCGCTGGAAGTCCTGGTCTCCGAACAGACGTTGCCCGTATTGAAACAGAAAAAGCAAGCTGAGTTCGCCGCCCGGAGGCGGCTCCTACAAAACTGACCGAGCTGGAGTACCACCCAAACAGCGACTGGAGCGGAACTCCAGGTCCGGAAGCGACAGCAAGCTGGCGCACTCTAAAGCGTACGTCTCGCAGCCCGGCGCAATTCGGCGTCGCCAAGGTGCACTTTGTCGTAAAACGCGAGCTGATAGAACCAGTCGCGAACAGCCTGTTCTTTCCGGCCCTGAAGAAAAAGCCGAAACCAGCGGCTTTGGGCAAGGGAGCTCGTGTCCTGCGCCTCGCGTGCCAGGAGCTTCTCCGCAATCAGAGAATTCAACACAATCTTCTTGTGCACGGGGGCGTTCCCGCTGCAGTAAGCAGGCCTTGGCGTGTACTCCGCCCGGCGTAAGAACTCCTGCACCGTGAGAGTCCTGTCCCCGACGCGAGCCAGCAGAGCTTCACGCGGTCCCACCGGCTTGCCTCTGCCACAGGCCAAAAGCACGAGCAGACCGAGCAAAAGTGCTTTCACCGCACCCGTCTTGCGTCCGTCTTTTGCTGGGGTGCGGTAGAACCTACCCCTCTTTCCGTGTTTGCAGTCTGTTGCCGTCATCGCCAGTCTTTCGAAACCCGTTTCGTTCAGCTCGCCTGAAAAACAGCGGTTCAGCCTCTCACCCGACGAGCCCGCCCGGTGCGCTTCTGTCTCTACGCTCCTTGCGAGAGCCCACCTCGCTCACGAACTCATCCGGGAACGGCCTTCTTCCAGCGCCTGGCGGGTGCTCAACCGGGTTCGCGTAGCAGTAGCGGCATCCGAGCGGACACTTTTTGTACCAGCCAATGTCCCAGCTCTCGGTGCAACCGCAACAACTGCGCTGTCCTTTCGCTTTCCGGGTCGAGGCCTGCAGCCCCTTCGGGTGCAACTGCGTAAGCAAGAAGCCGTCGATGCACCGCGACCTCGGCCAGCCTTCAACGCAGCAGCCGTGCACCCGGATCCCGTAGCGTTTGGCCACGGCCAGCATCCAGTCCGCCTCCCGCCGCCACTCGTCGCGCGAAATCGCCCTGGGCTGGAAACCAGCTCGTTCCAGGCGCCGAACCACCTTCGGGTAGATGGTCATCCAGCTCGTCGTCACATCGTGCAGACCAAGCTCGGCCGCAACGGGCGCCAGGCGCTCGAAGTACGGCAAGTTGCAAATCTCCAGCCCTTCCAAAGTCCGGATGTGCACGATCGGGTCAAAACGGATTCTGAGCCGCGCCGGATGCCCCACCAGACGAATCAATTCCGGGAGAAGGGCCAGCACGTCTTCCGGCGGTGGCACGCGCGGTTCCAGCTCGGTAGCACCCAAGCCGGTAATCGTGAGATGCAGGAACAGCTGGTCGTACCTCGCCAGCGTGGCACGCAGCCGTTCGTGGCGAAGCAGATTCCGCGGATCCTTGGTCCAGATGACGACCGTGTGGGTTGTCTCGGGAGGACAACGGGAGGCGAGTGTCTCTACCAGTTCGTCGGGGTACCCGGCCACCATGTCCAGGCGCCGGCTCGCGCTGATCACCCTTGGCAAGTTCGAAGCGACCGCTTTCATTCCCACTTGTCGAGCAACCAGCCCCCGGCCTCGGTCTGCAACTCAAAACCTTCGAGGTACATTCGCAGGTCGCTGTGCACGACCCGGTGCCCGGCCGCAAGGAAGTACCGAAAAGCGGCAAGCTGCGTGGTTGGAACTCTGAAGTTGATGTGGCCCAGGAATTCTTTCCGGGCCCAGTCTTCGAGTGTGGCGACCACAGCGTCGACAAAAGCCGGATCGACGGGCGGGGGAATCGCCAGAGCCACAACGCGGAGCACGTGTCGCTCCTCGTCCGCTGCGTACGGTTCCGTGTGAATCACCGCCACGGCACGCTGGGCTCCCTTTTCCAGGATCAGGCTGTGCCCGTAGCCGTGCTTTGCCGTCCCCTGGATCAACCTGGCGTAGTCCAGATCCTTGCAAACGCCCCTTGCGATTGCACGCGCTTCGTCAAGAAAAGCTTCGTCGCCATCCCGAAACGCCCGCGCTTGAGCCCGCGGACGTTCTGCCGGCGACTCCGCGTGCGGGAAAACTTCCTTGGCGAAATCCACCGTCAGCTTGTCGGGCACAAAACCCAGTTTGCCGTAGAAGCCGAGATTGCGGTAGCTACGGGGCATGGTTTCGAGGCCGATCACTGCGGCGCCAGCCTTTTTCAGCCCTTCCACGCACAATTCCATGATCTCACGGCCGTGCCCCTTGCCCTGAACATCCGGCGCGACGGCAACGGGGCCAATCCAGCCGACCCGACCCCAGAGGTGGGAAAAACCAAAAGCAAGAATGCGACCGTCCACTTCGTAGAGGTAACTTGCCTCGGGACAACTGTCCAGGTAAAGCTCGAGAAATTCGATTCGACACTGGGGAACCTCGGTAAAACGGTAGCCCTCGTCGACACGCCCCTGGCTGAAAGCCTGGGCCAGAAGCACATTGATGCGGTGTAAGTCAGCGGGTGTGATGCGTCGAATCGTTTCCACCAAAGGTCACCTCGCGACGAGACGGTCGTTTTCGAACGGTCGCACGTCAGTTCAGTTTGAACGTCTCTCCAAACAAGCCCGGCGGCCGCATTCCATCCGGCAGCAGCCAGCCGGTGTGTGGATCACGCCGCAGATGCCCGATGACGCGCCGCGCCCTGCGAAACATCTTGAGGCGGTAGGCGCTGAAATTCGGGGCCTGCGGGTCAAAACTGTTCACATGAATGTGGCTGTCGGAGTGAATGTACTGTTTGTCGCCGATGTAGATGCCCACGTGAGTGATGCGGTCCGGGCGAGGACCGAAAAACACCAGGTCACCGGGCTGCAGTGCGGCAAAGCTGCTGTCCACCTGCACCGCAGCGCCGACCTCGGCCTGCATGTTGGCGTCGCGCGGCAGGAGCACTCCGTTCATCCTGAAAACCGTGGACGTGTAACCGGAGCAGTCCATTCCTTTGCTGGACTTGCCACCCCACAGGTACGGACGCCCCATGAACTGAAACGCGTCGTGCACAACGGTTTCCGGCGTCGGCCGGGCCTGTTGCAAGAAACTGCGAAGCGACCGCGCTTCCTCTTTGCGAAGCCAGCCCGTGCGTCCGTCCGGCAGCGCAACGCGTAACCAGGCTCCTCGCTGCCCCTCGAGCGCCAGGATGTCGCCAACCACAACGTCGCTCACGGGCACAGCGCCGGGTCGGGGTTCCGACAACACCTCCGTTTCTTTTGCCAGAACGATTACGCGCTTTCTCTGGCGCCACTTGGCAACCCCGAGGCTGTCTGTGAGCCAGATGCCGCCGTCGTCCGTCCAGCCCAGGTAGCCCTCCTCCGAGCGGACGAAAAACCACCACGGGGAGCGCTTCTTGTAGATGCGCAGCGGCGTACCAAGCAGCATCTGATTCAGCAGCTCCGCGCTGTGGCTTGGCCGCCTGCGTTGATTTGCCACACTCACGGTCACAAGCGCCCACGACTGCGCGCCGACCGTCGAATCGGGCAGCACAACCACCTGATCGCGCAATTTGCCCTTGGGAACCACGCTGCCGAGACGTTGCCTCAGCGCTGCGAGGGCAGCGGGATTCGTCGTCTCTCCCGACAAAATCACCGTGTCGCCCGCCGTTTCCACAGAGATTTCGAACAGGTCAACGCGCCTGTCGGGACAGAACTGCGCACGAATTTCTGAAACAACTCCGCGCACGCTGTCGGCAAGCGGGGGAATCTGCGCGAAGCCGTTCCCGGCACCGAAGCCAAACAAGAAAATCGTCAGAGAAACCAGCAAGAGGTGTCGTCTTCTCATCCTGCCCTTTCTGAGTTTGAGTACCGTTTTCCGCACCACAGAATGCCGTCCCTGAAGTACGCCCCTTAAGTCAGCCGCGCCGATGTTCACGAACGCAGCTTCAGAGCCTGGTCGATCTGCCTTCGACAAACCGACCTTCGCATTTTGCACCCCTAGTAGATCAGCGTGGGGTCGCCTTTCCCCTCGCGAAGAATCACCGGTTTCTCGCTGGTCAGGTCTACCACCGTGGAGGGGGTCAATCCGAGCACACCGGCGTCCAGCATGAGGTCCACTTTGTGCTTGTACAAGCGCTCGATTTCGTTCGGGTCGTTCAGCAACTCGCCGTTTTCGTCGGTCACCGACGTGCTGACGATCGGCCCGCCGAACTGTTTCAGCAACTCTAAACAAATGGGGTGGTCTGGCACCCGGATGCCGACCGTTTTCCGGTTGCTGAGCAGAAGTTTGGGCACCAGACTCGTCGCCGGCAAGACAAAGGTGTACGGCCCCGGCAGGGCCTTGCGCATGATCCGGTAAGCCATGTTCGACACGTAGGCGTAGCGGCTGATTTCTTTCAGATCCGGGCAAATGAAGCTCAGCGGGCTCTTGTAGTTCTTCCCCTTGATCTGGTAGACGCGTTTCACGGCGTCGCGGTTGAAAATGTCGCAACCGAGTCCGTAGATGGTGTCGGTCGGGTAAATGATGACACCACCCGAACGCAAGACTTCCACTGCCCGCTGGATGTGGCGCATTTTCGGGTGCTCGGGATCGATCTGTAGCCGCTGCATTTGACCCTCCGTCCGGTTCGGTCTCGCCGCACTCAGCTTGCCTGTCAACTTGCTCGCACGTTGTCGCAGCCGTTCTTTCGCCAAAAGCTCGGTTTTCGCCCGCAGGTAGTCGCGCCTCGGGACAACGTTCTTCTTCTGCCGATTGGCGATGCCGCGCATCGCGCTCACCTCACTCGCGCTTCAAATCGGGAAACAACGGAGCCAGCTCCTCCTTGCTCGGCGCTGGTGTGAGGTAACTCACCACGACCAAAGCCAACACCGAGATCAAGAGCGACGGGTAAATGAGCGGGATGCCCCACGGGTCGCCTTCGGGCACCTGCTCAGGTGGCAGCACGTAGGTCATCACTTTCAGGAACACCGCCACAGCGGTTCCGCTGAGGATGGAAGCCAGGCCTCCCGCCCGCGTGGCTCGTTTCCACGCCAGAGCCGCCAGCAAAGCCGGCGTGATTGCCACACCGTACACCGTGTACGCGAAGTAGCTCATTTCCAGCACTGAGACCAGCTTGGTGGCGAGAAAGTACGCCACTACACCCAGCACGACGATCATGATCTTCTGAAGCGCCACCATGGTGCTCTGGGAAGCGTCCGGGTCCACAAAGCGCTGGTACACGTCCCGCATGATGTTCGTCGTCGGCGAAAGGAGGTAGTTCATGCCGGTGGAAATCACGACGGCGGTTGCCGCTCCAAGAAGCAGCACCCCGATGACCGGCGGCACCATGTAGCGGGCAGCCTGCAGCACGATCGACGCCGGGTCCATCCCAGCCTTCCCGCCCGAATTCAGCCATTCGCTTATCTGGGGCCAGAAATGCGCCGACGCAAAGATCGCGATCGCCACGACGGCCGTTTCCACGAAAATGGTACCCACCACCCAGAGGGCCACTGCCTGGCGCGCCTCCTTCGGGGAACGTGCGCTGTAGAACTTCTGGTACATGCTCTGAACGCCCATCAGAAGCATGAGGGTGGCCAGAAAGTACCCGCCCGCCTTCAAAGCGGGATGCCGGCCGAAGGTGTCGTTGATGACCGCGAAGTGCTCCGGCGGCAGGACCTGGCGGGCAGCGTCCCACCCTCCGGCCGTGTGGTAGACGAACGGGATCGAAACCAGCGTGGCCAGCAGGATGATGATGCCGTTTGGCAGATCCGTGTAGGCAACAGCGACCATGCCGGCTGCGGCCGTGAAGACGATCACGAAGAAAGCTGCCAGAAACTGCCCCGTCGCCACGGACATGTGGCCGTCAGTGACCACGTTCAGGATGTAGCCGCCAGCGCGAAACTGGTAAGACACGATGGCTGTGAAGCTGATGATCAGCGCAATGGCGCCAAACACGCGCGCCGCCGGCCCGTAGCGTACTTCCAGAATGTCGCCGATCGTGTACTGGCCGAACGTGCGGATCTTACCGGCCAGGAAGAAGATCAAAATGATGCCGACCCACGCCCCGGCCGGAAGCCAGAGGCTGCTCCAGCCCGCCTTGGCCGCGTACTCGGCGCCCGCGATGAACGTGCCAGACCCGATCCAGGTGCAAATCAGCGTGAACACCATCACCTTGACGCTGAGGGAGCGCCCCGCGACCATCATGTCTTCCTGCGTCTTCACACGCCGGGCGCGGATCAGGTTGAACACCATCAGCACCAGCAGGTAGGCCAGAATGATGTACAGGTAGTACCACTTCATGTGCGCTCCTCCCTCCAGATGCCCAGCCGCACGGCGGTCC
>JAADFT010000125.1 GCA_013152765.1 Calditrichota bacterium
GGTGTCCTGGCTTCCGTCGTACGGACCCGAGATGCGGGGCGGCACGGCTAACTGCCACGTGAACCTGAGCGAACGCAGGATCGGGTCGCCTCTGGTCTCGCAGCCGACGGTCCTGATCGCCATGAACCGGCCGTCGCTGGATAAGTTTGAGCCGGAAGTTGTGAAGGGTGGGCTCATCATCTACGACTCGTCCCTGATCGACCGGCCTGTGTCGCGGACAGACGTGGAGGCCTTCCCGATTCCGGCCACAAAGATGGCGGACGAGCTCGGCAACACCCGCGCTGCCAACATGGTGGTGCTCGGCGCCTACGTCGGCTACACGGGTGTGGTGGACGTCGACACGGTTCTCCGAACGCTGCCGAAGGTCATCAAGCGCAAGAACCTGGTGCCGTTGAACGAAAAAGCGGTCAAGAAGGGAGTCGAGTTCGCGCGCAACTTCAAGGCTTCCAAGGAGAACTAAGAGCCCGCGGGCAAGGCCTGTGCAGCACAGGCTGAAGTGCTGCACAAGGGCTTCCCGGGAGCATTTCGTCGCGGAAGTGTCCAGGCTTGGCACAAGAACGTGGAGACGAAGCGCGCCTCCACGTTCTTCTCGGGCTGACGGAGGCTAAGCCCCACCGGCGTAGAAATGCGGCGCTCAGCTTCACACGGCACCCCTTGTAGTTTTGGGCGGGCACGACTGAACTGCGGTTAATTCAGGTGGCGGGTCAATCCCTGTGGGGAACAAGCCCACGGGGATTTTCGTTTGTGCGGCGGGCCGAGAGGCAGGATGGACTGGTGCTGCTTTTCCTGACTGGATGTGAGCGAGCCGGGGAAGCCGCGACTCCGGACGGGAGTTGCCAACTGCTCCAGAGGAGAAGAAACAGCTCGAAAGGGGCCTCGGATCCAACGAGTGGGGCGGAAACCGTGAGGCGTGCCGCAAGTGAAGTGTTTACACAGCATGTCCTGAAACCGGCTGTCGTAAGCCAGCCCCAGACACAACCATCTGGAAGTCCCGAGAGACGAGAAGAGAGAGGGATCCGTACCGGGTAAGGAACAAAATAACGAGTTGAATCCACCGAATGCCAGTTGATTTTGCCGAAGTTGAGCGCATTTTGCCGCTGGTTGCGAAGCCAGGGCGTTACGTTGGGGGCGAACAAAACATCATCGTGAAGGAAGACGCACGGGTCGACACCCGCGTCGCTCTTGTTTTCCCGGACGTCTACGAGCTGGGGATGTCCTACTTGGGGTTCCAGATTCTCTACCATCTTCTGAACCGCGAGGAGTGGCTCGCCGCGGAGCGCGTTTACGCGCCCTGGAGCGACATGGAAGACCTCATGCGGGCACGCGGCATCCCGCTGTACTCCCTGGAAACGCGACGTTCCCTGAGGGAGTTCGACGTCGTTGGGTTTACCCTTCAGTACGAGCTCCACTACACCAACATTTTGAATTTGCTCGACCTGGGAGGGCTGCCGGTCCGTACGGAGGATCGACCGGATGCGTTGCCGCTGGTCCTGGCGGGCGGCCCGTGCGCGTTCAACCCAGAGCCTCTGGCTCCGTTTGTCGATGCCTTCCTGCTCGGCGATGCGGAAGAGGCCGCTTTCGAGGTTCTTCGGCTGGTTCGCATCGCGAAGCACGAACGCTACGACAAAGAAACCCTCCTCAAGGAGCTGGCCAGCATTCCCGGCATCTACGTCCCGTCCCTCTACGTGGACATTCGGGACGCCCAAGGGCGCCTGCAGTCGGTCGAGCCCATTGAGGACGGAATCCCGAAGGTGGTTGAGGGACGCGTGGTCGAGGAGCTACGTCCGGAATTCTACACCGACAGGCCTCTGGTACCCCTGCTGGAGACTACACACGACAGGCTCTCGGTCGAGATCATGCGCGGCTGCACGCGCGGGTGCCGTTTCTGCCAGGCGGGCATCGTCTACCGACCGGTGAGGGAGCGAACCGTGGCCGAACTCGTGAGCCACATCAAACGCGCTCTGGATGCGACAGGGTACGACGAGGTTTCGCTCGTTTCTCTCAGCACTTCCGACTACTCACAACTTCAACAGTTGCTGGCTACGCTCAGCGTCACGCTTCGCGAGCGAATGGTGAACTTCTCCTTTCCCTCGCTGAGACCGGAGACGTTCACCCCTGAAATTGCCGCTTACGCGCGCAACGTGCGCAAGTCCGGGCTTACCCTGGCTCCCGAAGCAGGCACGGAGCGGCTTCGCAATGTGATCAACAAGACCAACACCAACGAAGACCTGCTGCGAGCCGTGGATCTGGCCTTTCGGGAGGGCTGGAATCTGGTGAAGCTCTACTTCATGATCGGCCAGCCCACTGAGACCGAAGAGGACCTGCAGGGAATCGTGGACCTTGTTCACGACGTGGTGAAAATCGGTCGAAAGTACCCGGGACAGCGGCGCGTGAACGTTTCGGTTTCGCCGTTCGTGCCCAAAGCCCACACACCTTTCCAGTGGGAGCGCCAGGCGAGCCCCGAGGAAATTCGCGAGAAGTTGCGTTACCTGCTGGACCGGATCCGTTGGCCGAACGTCAAGGTCAGCTGGCGAGAAGCGGACGTGTGCCAGGTGGAGGCTTTGCTGTCGCGCGGAGACCGCCGGGTGGCGGAGGTCATCGAGAGGGTGTGGCGGGCCGGGGCGCGACACGACGCCTGGAACGAGCATTTTCGCTTCGAGCGCTGGCAAAAGGCGGTGGAAGAAAGCGAACTAAGCTTCGACGAGTTCACGCGGGAATTTGCACGGGACGAAGTCCTGCCGTGGCAACACATCACAAAAGGCGTGACAACGCAGTTTCTGAAGCGGGAACGCACCCGGGCGTACCAGGGCAAAACAACGGAAGACTGCAAGACGGGCGTCTGCAACGCCTGTGGTCTGATGGACCACAAGGTTTGTCGCGAGATCATCGCGCGCAGCAAGAAGCCGAGAGAATCGTCTGAACAACGTGCACAAGCGGTGACGGCGACTCCGGAATCGCCGTCTGCTGCGCCAGCAGCCGGTCTCTACGGCCGGGGCAAAAAGAAAATTCGGGATGCAGCGCCGCCCACGCCCGTGGTTTACCGCTTGCGTTACCGCCGAGGGGACGAGGTGCGCTTCATCGGCCATCTGGACATGGTGCGTGCGTTCGAACGCGCCTTCCGACGCGCACACCTGCCCCTTGCGTACTCGCACGGCTTCAACCCGCGCCCAAAGATCAGCTACGGCCCGGCGCTACCCGTTGGCATGACCAGCGACGCCGAGTACCTGGACGTGACTTTTGAAACACGACCTGCAGGGGACATCGTTGTCTCTGTGAATCGGTTCTTGCCTGCAGGTGTGCAAATCACCGAGGCGCGACGTTTGGCCGGAAAAACACGCGCGCTCACCGCGCTGATCGACCGGATCGAGTACAGTGTGGAATTCGGTGAACCTCGAGATGTGCGCGATTTGCGCCAGAGAATCCTGGCGTTCCTGGCCAGGCGCGAAATCATTGTTCAGCGCAGGAGAACCGACCCGAAAAAGGGTGAGAGAATTAGCGAGGTGAACATTCGGTCCTTCGTGGAATCGATTGAGACTGTCTCGAAAGGACGAGGACTCCGGGTCCTGACACGCGTCGTCGAAGGGCGCACGGCCCGGATGGACGAAATCTTGCAGGCCCTGCTTGGCGAGCCCCGCGAGGCGGTCCTGCTGTACCGAGTCCGGAGGACGGGAATGTTCATCCGCAAGGGAATGGATTTGGTGACTCCAATGGAGACTTGAGGACGTGGAAGCAGAAACGAAAACAGCAGAGAAATCAGTTCAACGCAAGACACGACGCAGAAGACCGGTGCGGCGACATCAGCCCGTACAGGAACCGACGACGCGCGAGATCATCATCAACACGACTGTGGGGGAAACACGGATCGCAATTCTGGAAGACGGCAAGCTCGTGGAATTCTACGTCGAGCGCCCGGAACATGAGCGCATGCTGGGCAGCATCTACCTGGCCCGTGTGGCTAAAGTGGTCCGGGGAATGCAAGCGGCTTTCGTCGACATCGGCCAGTCGCAGGACGCATTCCTTCCATTCGCCGACATGGGCGACCTGGTGCGCCTCTACACGCACGTGGATCGAATCGAGCCCGATGAGCACGGCATTCGAAAAGAGCTGGTGGACAAAGACTTAGTCCGCGAAAAAGACACGCTGCTTGTCCAGGTCACGAAGGAACCACTCGGACGAAAAGGCGCGCGGGTAAGCACCCGAATTTCGCTGCCAGGCCGATTCGTGGTACTCGTGCCCGACGACAACCTGGTCGGTGTGTCGAAGAAAATCACCGATGAGTCGGAGAAACGGCGGCTCCGGCGGCTTGCGAAAGCCCTGCGACCCGAAGGTTGCGGCGTGATCGTCCGCACCGTGGCGGCAGGCAAACCTGAAGCAGTGTTGCGGCAGGATCTGGAAACGCTGTACACGATGTGGCAGCGCATCCAGAAGCGGGCGCAAAAGGAACAGGCACCCTGCCTGCTGTACAAGGACATGGGCATGACGTCCAGCGTGGTTCGCGACCTGTTCACGCCGGACGTCAGTCGACTCGTGGTCGACTCGAAGAAGCTGGTCAAGGACATCACCTCCTACGTGAAGGATGTGGCACCGGAGCTGGTGGATCGGATCGAGCTCTACCAGGACAAACGGCCCATTTTCGACGCGTTCAACGTGGAGAGCCAGCTTGACAAGGCGCTGTCGCGTAAGGTGTGGCTCAAAAGTGGCGGCTACCTGATTATCGACAACACCGAGGCACTGGTCGCCATCGACGTGAACAGCGGAAAGTACCTGGGCAGACGCAACCAGGAACAGAACAGCTTGAAGATCAACCTGGAAGCGGTGAAAGAGATTGCCCGCCAGCTACGCCTGCGCGACCTTGGCGGGCTCGTGATCATCGACTTCATCGACATGAAGGAAGCCGCCCACCGACGCAAGGTGTACGACGAGCTGAAGAAAGAGATGAGCAAAGACCGGGCTCAGTACAACCTCCTGCCCATGAGCAAGTTCGGCATCGTGGAGATGACGCGGGAGCGGGTCCGGCCAAGCCTCACTTTCACGATGAGCGAGCCCTGCCCGGTTTGTGGAGGCACCGGCCGAATTGTGTCCAAGACGACCCTGGCGACGAAAATCGAGCGCTGGATCCGAACATTCCGCTCCCGGACCAAAGAGCGCAGCGTGGAATTGCACGTACATCCGGAGATGGCCAAGTACTTGACGTCCGGTTTCCGCAGCCGGATCCGGCGCATCATGTGGAAATTCCTCATGAAGATCGACGTTGTCGAGGACGAAAGCCTGTCGATGGACGATTTTCGCTTCATCTCGAAAAAGACCGGCGAAGACATCACGGAGGATTACCTGTAGTAGGGGAGAAGTTCTCCTTTCCGCGGCCGGAAAAAAGAACGCCCGGGCTTCTGCATTCTGCAGGCAACCCGGGCGTTTTTCGTTTCGGACTGGTCTGCTTGAGACAGGACTACTTGAGCAAGATCACCCTGCGCGTCAGGGTTCGCTTTCCTGCGTTTGCTCGTAGCAAGTAGATACCGCTTGGGAGTTCACGTCCCAACTCGTCGTGCGCATTCCAGGTCCAGGTGTGTTCACCGGCTTCCAGCATTCCGGTGTGCAAGCGTGCCACCTCGCGTCCCGTGAGATCGTAGACCACGACCCGAAGGTCCGCGGCCTCCGGCAGGAACAGGTGCACACGCGTTTGACCGTTGAACGGGTTCGGGTAGTTGCTCAGGAGTACCTCTTTCTGCGGAGCCCACACGACCTTGATGGGACCGAAGACGGTCGACGTGCCGTCTACATCGATCTGGCGGAGGCGGTACCAGTAGGTGCCCCGCTTCGGGGGACGATCCTGGAACACGTAGGTGTGCGATTCGGTTGTGGTGCCGTGGCCCTGCACGAATCCAACGCGCTGGTAGTGTTTCGCATCTGCGCTTCGTTCAATTTCGAAACCATGGTTACTTGTTTCGCTGGCCGTCTGCCACTTCAAGGAAACAGCGTGTCCAACCACGGCAGAAAAGCTGCTCATTTCTACGGGCACGGTGGCATCCACGATCTTCACATTCCGAAAGATCTCGCCGATCGGTGTTTCGTACACGCCAACGTAACCCAGTCGAATGATGTGGATCGGTGGCGCGTACTCTTCGCCTGTACCGCTGTAGTCGTAGTCCGTGATCAGCACGCCGTCTTTGTACCAGCGCATGTGCCCGTCGCCCCACTCCAGTTTGAAGTGGTACCACTCATCTTCCTGCCAGCCCCAGTGCGTGGCCTGCTCGTCATTATCAACCTGACCACCTTCGCTGGCGTACGCCTCGAAGGAGTTCGGATCGTCTTCGCCGCCGGTGGTGTAGGCAGCAACGTTCAGCCGCAGTTTCAAAATGCCCCACTTGCTGTAGCCGGGCTCGTAGCCGTAAATCCGCATGAAACACTTGTAGGGATTGGTCTTGATGTGGTCGCCGTTGCGGTCGTCGTAA
>JAADFT010000126.1 GCA_013152765.1 Calditrichota bacterium
CACAGCTTTGCGCAGACCTTCCTGGCACCGTCTCCGCGTATGCAGGAAGCGGTTTTCCGTGAGATCGTAAACGCCGTGCGTCATGTCGAAACCGGCGGCGCCGTTGGTGTGTACATCCACGAAACCCGGGAGGATCAATTCCCCGCTGCAGTCAATTTCCTGTACTGCCGGTTCCCGAAGAGAGCCAATGCCGACGATGCGGTCCCCGCGAATGCCCACGTCGCCTTTCTGAGCTCCGTAGCTGGAAACAACCAATCCACCCCGCAAAATCAGGTCCAGTTCCTGGACGGGCATGGCAGAACCTCCTCTCGTGGCGCGTCACGGTGCAGCCACCGCTTGAGAGCGTGCTTCTTGAGTGCTAAAAGACGAGAGCCCCCTGGCTTCGAGGCGTCTACGCATGGGCAGCTGAATCGTTCCGCAGACGCGACGCGAAATGCGCGTTTTCAGGCCGTAAAAAAAGGCGCAACCCCTTGCGGAGCTGCGCCTCATTTGCGGCGTCTGAAAAATCCTCGGCTGGTTTATTTCCCCAGCTTGTACACAACGCCGGCCATGATCGAGAGGTAGTCGGCCCCGTCGATCGAGTACTTGATCTCCCCAAAACCGTCCAGGGTCGGGGTCAGCGGCATTTCGGCGCCACCTACGAAGTGAACGCCCAGATTGGTGTCCGAAGTCGAAGTGCTCTCGTTCAACGGCACACCGTACACACCCGCGCCTTCAATCGAGATGCTCGAGGTGCCGATCGTGAGGCCAAGTCCTGCGCCAGCGTACGGTTTGAGCTTACCCTCCATCGGGATGTAGTACTTGGCCAGCGCAGCAATCGCGATTTCGGTGTACGAAACGCTGCTCTTGTAGCCAATCACGCCCACATCGTAGCTCTTCTTCCAGAAATCGACAAAGGCGTCCAGAGCGATTGTCGGAATGATGTGACCCAGCCTGACCACACCGCCCAGGCCCAGTGTGTTACCGATGTCGCCTTCGGGCATCACCAGACCAGCCTTGCCACCAACGCCCATGAGCCCGATCTTGGACTGAGCATTTGCTCCGACCGAAAGGGTCAGAACCATCGCAGCCGCCGCAGCAAACAAAACCAGCTTCTTCATCGTACCTCCTTTACTCTGTTTTTTCATTGACCGAACTGTTGCTCAACCGCACCGTTCTCCCACACGAGAACACGTTTACTGGCATCCCTGCCGCAACGCAGAAAAGGCTGTTTGCTGGCGGGTCCAGATCCCCAAATAGTTGCTCCCCCTCACATCCCACCCGATGCAACCGCAAAAAGCTGCGAATTCTTCCAGCAATCATCTTGCCACAACCCAAAAGGCAGTGGCCGTGTACAAAGATCCCGTCGTCGCAGAACTGCGACAATCACTCACGTTCTTCGATGCAGACCCTCCCCAAAAGATCCTGCGAATCAGGCCCCTGCAACAATCTGTGAGCAAGATCACAAACAGGCGGATTCCGTTCCTCCTCATTACCAAGCTGGCACAAGTAACAATGAATCAAGCGAGTACAGCAAGAAGCCCCTCAGTCTGCGAATATTTGGCGGGAAAGTTGAACCGGTTTGGCCCGGCGGCTACCCCACGGCGGACGGCAACCCTTTCACGTTTGCTACGCCCTGCTGACCTTTTGCTTGCATTTTTTACTTCCGCGCCTTAGATTTTGCTTGGCTTAGGTAAGCCGCTCACTCCCAGGAGGAAGGGTAACCACTTCAGTTTCGTCGCAGTATGTCGGAGTTGTCTCCACAACGTAGTTCGGGCCTCGTCAGCCCGTCTGAAAAACCGAGTGATCCCCCCGGGCAGGGCACGTACGCCCAATCCACTTCCTACACTACCGGACTGACACCCCTGGCCTGTGTGACCTCAGAGCCGGGGCACCTTTCGTTCATCCCGACCTGTTACCTCTACCTCCGTTCGCGCTGGTCTTGTTTTCTCGGACATTGATCTAAGGGCACGAAGATGAAGAAGTTGCGGCTAATTGGCGGCATACTTGTATTTTCTTTGTTGGCTCACTTGCTCGAGGCAGGAACCACGGGCAAAATCGTCGGCACCGTTCTCGACGCCGAAACTTCTGAGCCTCTCCCCGGCGTGAACGTGGTCATCGAGGGCACCAGCCTTGGTGCAGCCACGGACGAAAGTGGCAGTTACGTGATCCTCAATGTTCCCCCAGGCCGCTACGTGCTGCGCTTCTCCATGATTGGTTACGCACCTTACGTCGTGCGGAAGGTGGAGGTTGTCATCGACCGCACAACGAGAGTCGACGCCAGGCTGAAGCAGCAGGTTCTGGAAGGCAAAGAAGTCGTCGTGGTGGCCCGGCCTCCGATCGTGGTGAGGGACGTCTCGAACAGCCAGATGAACCTGGCGCCGGAGACCGTGGTCAGCATGCCTGTGCACACAGTAGAAGAGGCGTTGTCCCTGCAGGCAGGCATTGAGCGGAGTCCCCAGGGGCTGATCGTACGTGGAGGTTCGGTGAACCAGACCGTGTTCATGGTGGACGGACTCAGCCTCAACGACGAACGCTCCAACATCCCCTACGCGGCGGTCAGTCTCAGCGCCATCCGCGAGGTGCAGGTCCAGACCGGCGGATTCAACGCTGAGTACGGTAACGTGCGTTCCGGACTGGTGAACGTGGTCACGAAAGAGGGCTCCAAAAGAACGTACAACGGCAGCGTGATTGCCCGGTACAGTCCACCGGCGCCCAAGCATTTCGGCCCTTCGGTTTACGACCGCTTTTCGTACTTCAACCGCCCTTACGAAGACCCGGCCGTTTGCTGGACCGGAACGAACAACGGAGCGTGGGACGAGTACACGCAGCGCCAGTACCCCCACTTCGAGGGGTGGGAAGCCGTTTCCGAAGCGACCCTCCAGGATCAGGACCCGCGCAACGATCTGACCCCTGAGGGCGCGAAGCGCCTTTACGAATGGCAACACCGCAGGCAAGGCGACATCAAGAAGCCCGACTATGTGCTGGATTTCGGGTTCGGCGGCCCATTTCCTGGCCTGTCACACAGGCTCGGGGATCTGCGCTTTTTCCTGACCCACTTTCGGCTGCGCGACATGTTTGTCTTTCCGTTGTCCCGCGACAGCTACCAGGAGAACCACACCCAGCTCAAGCTCACGTCAGACATCACGCCGGCCATCCGACTGAGCCTCACGGGTCTGTACGGCGAAATTCACTCCGTTTCGCCCTACAACTGGAAAACCACGCCCACCGGACGTGTGCTCCGCACAACCGAAGAGGTGGCCGACCTGCTTAACAGCACCTCAGGGAATGCCATTCTTTACATGCCCGGCTATTTCAGCCCAAGTTCGATCTACCGAACCATGTTTGGCGCGAAGATGACTCACGTCCTGAGCCCGGTGACGTTTTACGAGGTCAGCGTCGAGCATTTGATCAACCGCTACAACACGTTCAAAATCGCCGACCGCGACACGACCAAGCGCTACGAGCCGGTGCCGGGCTACTTCGTGGACGAAGCGCCTTACGGCTACTGGGGTTACAGCGTCACGGGCATCGACGGCATGATCATGGGCGGGTGGATGAACCTTGGCCGCGACAAGAGCGTGAACTCGACCACCTCGCTAAAATTCGACATCACCAGTCAGGTGACGCTGCGGCACCAGCTCAAGGCTGGTTTCAACGTCGTGTACAACGACTACAACATTCGCTCTTACACCGAGAGTCCGTCCATGAGCACCTGGAACCGGACGATGGAGTACCGCGTCTTCCCGTTCCGCGTTGGCGCCTACGTGCAGGACAAAATGGAGTTCCAGGGGTTCATCGCCAACCTTGGTCTCCGGCTCGACTACTCGAACGCAAATACCTGGCGTTTCGCCCTCGATCCGTACGACAAGTTGCTGGCCGCCGGTTACGGCAACCGGATCGAGGAGGAAGCGGAAAAGGAGAAGGCCAGGCCACAGTTGAGCCTGAGCCCTCGGGTAGGCATCTCTCACCCAATCACCGAAAGTTCAAAACTGTACTTCAATTACGGCCATTTTCGCTCCGAGCCGCCCTCTTCTTACCGCTTCCGATTGCAGCGCGAAGCCACGGGGCTTGTGACGTACCTGGGTGAACCGAACATGCGGTTCGAAAAAACCGTGGCCTACGAGCTTGGCTACGCGCAAAGCCTTTTCGACATGTTCTTGATCAACGTGGCGGCTTACTACAAGGACATCACGAACCAACCGGGCTGGATCTTCTACCAGAGCATCGACAACTCTGTCCAGTACTACCGGGCTGCCAACAACAACTACCAGGACATTCGAGGGCTGGAAATCACGCTGCGGAAGCGAACCGGACGCTGGCTCACCGGTTTTGTGAACTACACCTACCACGTTTCCACGTCCGGCTATTTTGGCCTGACACGCTACTTCGAGGATCCGAACAAACAGCGCGACTACCTGCGTCTCAATCCTTACCAGTCGAAGCCGCACCCACGGCCTTTCGCGCGCGCCAGCGTGGACCTTCACACGCCGGCTGATTTCGGCCCGACCTGGTGGCAGGGACGCGTAAGGCCACTGGCAAACTGGAACGTGAACATTCTGGCGGACTGGAAGGCGGGTGCGTACGAAACTTACAATCCTCACAACATTCCCGGAATCGTGGACAACGTTCGCTGGAAAGACTGGTACAACGTGGACGCCCGGATCTCGAAGTTGCTGCGCTTCGGCCGTGTCGCCGTGGAGTTCTTCGCAGACATTCGGAATGTTTTCAACTTCAAGCACTTGAGTCGCGCCGCCTTTTCCGACAAGTACGACTATCTGGACTACCTGGAGTCTCTGAATTTCTCGTGGGAAGAAGGAGTAGAGCACGGCAACGACCGGATCGGCGACTACCGTCCCGAAGGCGTTGCGTACGATCCGCTCGAACCCAACCCGAACAACGACCCGGAAATCGCGGCCAGAAACGCTCGCCGCAAGGAGACCAAGTCGTACATCGACATGCCTAACTTCAAGTCGTTGACGTTCCTGAACCCACGTGACGTGTTCTGGGGTGTGCGCATCACGTTCTGAGCAGGACCAGGGGACAACGGTCCCGGAAACGTGCGCAGTATTTTGCTGAAGGAGACGAGATGACTCATCGCGGCGTCAGCTGGATTGCCAGAGTGTCACTTGTGGTCGGACTGCTTCTGCCTTTGCAGCAAGCGCTGGCTCAGGTCGAGGGCACGGAGAAACGTTACATCAGAGCGGGCAGCTTGCAAAGCCTGTTCTCGGCCTACGGCTCCGAGCGGGCCTGGAACAACGTTTACTACGAGGGCATGATCTGGCCTGCGGACTACCCGTACCAGGACAACGCGGTGATCAAGCGCGCCTGGCTCGGCTGCGAAGACTTCACTGACGCCAACGGCCACCACTGGGAAAAGTACGGCATTTACTTCGCCCTGAGCTACGTTGGCGTTTCGCTTTTCCCTGTAGAGCTAAAACAAACGGCAAAATTCGAGCGGCCCAAAGTCTACGTGGACGGCGTTGACATCACCGCCCCCTACGCAAAAGAAGTCGACGAGATCGATCCCGACCAGATCCCCGACCGAATTGTGACCAACGTGGTGAACACGTCCATGGGCCTCACGATGACCCGCCGCATCCTGTACTTCAGCCAGCAGTACCACGACAACTACTTCATCAAGGAATTCACCTTCACCAACACCGGCAACACAGATTACGACGACGAAATCGAGCTCCACGCGCCGCTCAAGGGAGTTCGCATCGGCTGGGGCGTGCGCTACAGCGTTTGCCGGGAAGGTGCTTACAAGATCGGCGACGGGCAATCCTGGGGCAAGCACACGTGGGTAACCAAGAGGGGTGAAGACTACCCGGCTCACGCGGGCGAGCGGATCACCGAAGAGAACCCCATCGTGGACTGGTTGCGCTGCGGTTTCGCGTGGGCAGGGCAATCCTCCAAGAACGCGTTCGACAACATCGGGGCACCGGACATCGAGAAAGACGGCCGCCTGTGTTCCCCGCAGCACGCGGGCATTGTGGTACTGCACGTTGACAAGAGCGCCACAGACAAGTCCGACGATCCGTACCAGCCGGTGGTCCTGGGCTGGCACGCTGGCGACACCTACCCCGGCTTGGGTGACATGTCGCCCGAGAGCGAAGTGAACATGATCAAGCTCTACAGCATGCTGAGTGGCAATCCGTACAAGGGCCTTGGCGGCAACGAAAGGTTTTGGGAGACTTACAAAGATCAGTACAAAGACCCTTTTGCGGTGCACAACGACGCCGGCGGAACAAACATCTGGATCACTTACGGGCCCTTCGACTTGCAGCCGGGGGAAAGCATCACGATCGTGGAGGCTGAAGGAGTGGCAGGTCTGAGCCGCACCATGTGCGAGCTCATTGGGCGGCGCTGGAAGAAAGCTTACGACGACCCCACCGACAAAGGACCGTTCACCGGTGCCACCAAGGATCGGCGTGGTTTATTTTTATTAGCTGATGGTGGCT
>JAADFT010000127.1 GCA_013152765.1 Calditrichota bacterium
CCCGTGGAGTTTTTCAGGGCAACCGGACGTAACCCTACAACTGGTGGGCGTTGGTTGAGCACACGAGGCCACCGTACCACGCGCGCTCGATTGTTCACGAACCTGGGAATTCGAGAATGAAAGTGATCGAACGCTGTCCCCATTGTGGTGGGGAAATTGTACGTTACAAGAATCCCGAGCCGACGGCAGACGTCATCATCGAGACAGAAGACGAGGCTGGCGAGCCGGCAGTCTACTTGATTCGCAGGAAAAACTTTCCGCCCGGCTGGGCGCTGCCCGGTGGCTTTGTTGATTACGGGGAGACAGTTGAGCACGCAGCAGTGCGCGAGGCAAAAGAAGAGACCGGTCTGGAGGTCGAGCTCCTGTACCTTCTCGGTGTGTACTCAGATCCAAATCGGGATCCCCGCGGCCACCGGATTAGTTGTGTGTTTGTGGCAAGAGCAGTTGGCGGTACAGCAAAGGCTGCGGACGACGCAGCAGACATCCGGAAATTCCCGCTCAGTGCTCTGCCCCCGGATGACGACATTGCGTTCGATCATGCCAAAATCCTGAGAGACTACATCAAGAGGAGATCAGCGGAGCGGCAAACCGGGCGCTCTCGCGCTTAGCGGAGTTGTGCTTTTGGGCGTAGAGGGCCTCAGAAAGTTCATTTTTCTGTCCTGGACCTGACGGTCTTTCGCGGACCCAAATGGTGATCGTTTGAGGCAGTCCTCGCCGGAAGCGAGGACTTGCAGTGTGCAAACAAGGACGACATTGCGAGAGAAATACCGTTGTTCATGAGGAAATTCCTGAAGGCTTCCATCGTTGTTTTGGTGGCCGTTGCTGTGGCCACGTTTTCTGTACTGGCATTTTGGCCGCACACTGTGCCGGCGGGAGGAGTGACTGTCGACATCCCCTACGGCGCCAGTCCACGCCAGGTAGCGGACATTCTCGGGAAAAATGGGCTCGTTCGCTCTGCAAGGGTTTTCTACGGTCTGGCCAGACTAACGGGATGGTCCGATCAGCTTCGGGCCGGTGTGTACCGTTTCGAGGGGCAGGCGAGTTGTCTGGAAATCCTGAAGCGCCTAAAGACGGGACACGGCGTGCTCCGGCGAGTGACCATTCCCGAGGGTGCCCGTTCGTGGGAAATCGCTGCCATCCTCAAACACAGTGTTGGCGTCGATTCAGCCCGGTTCATGGTGCTCGTGCACACCGATTCGGTGGCACATGCCTACGGCGTGGACGCTCCCGGCCTCGAGGGATATCTCTACCCGGACACTTATTTGTTTTCGCCTCGCATTGCGCCAGAAAAAGCAATTGAAGCGATGGTGCACCGTTTCTGGGAAGTGGTCGACGACAGCATCCCGAAGCTCGCCGAGAAGCGAGGCATGTCGCTGCACCAGGTCATTACGCTTGCATCGCTGATCGAGGGTGAGGCAAAGCTCGACAGCGAACGAGCCTTGATCTCCGCTGTCTACATCAACCGGCTTCGGAAGGGAATGCTGCTTCAGGCGTGCCCAACAGTCCAGTACGTGATCGGGGGCCGCCGCAGGCGCCTACTCCTGGCCGATTTGCAAATCGATTCGCCGTACAACACGTACCGCTACCGCGGTCTCCCGCCCGGCCCCGTCAACAACCCGGGACTTCGCTCCATTACGGCCGCTCTTCACCCGGCGCACGTTGACTACCTTTACTTTGTGGCCAACGGAAAAGATGGCCACTACTTCAGCCGGACACTGGCGGAACATCTTCGTTACAAAGCCAAACTGGACGCCCTGCGCAGACGACTTGCGCGCGAAAAGAGAAATCACCGAACGGTATTCTGATGAGGATCGACATCCAGAGACTTCTCGCAGACCTGAACGAACCGCAAAGACAGGCTGTCACACACACAGAAGGACCGGTGCTGGTACTGGCAGGTGCTGGCAGCGGAAAAACCCGCGTTCTCACTTACCGCATTGCCTACCTGATCGCCACCGGGACCGCGCTGCCCTGGCAGATCCTGGCCATGACCTTCACGAACAAAGCGGCTCAGGAGATGCGTCAGCGCGTCGCAACCCTGGTGCCTGGTGCTGAGTTGCCTCAGTGGGTGGGCACGTTCCACTCCGTGTTCGCAAGAATCTTGCGGCGTGAAGGGGACCGTTTAGGCTACGATCGCAACTTCGCGATCTACGACGAGCAGGATCAGCTCACATTGATCAAAAACGGGATCCGCGAACTACGGCTGCAAGGGGATGAGATCAATCCACGAGCCGTGCGCGGGGCAATCAGTAAAGCCAAAAACCAGCTCATTTTTCCTGAGGAGTACGAACGCAAAGCCGAAACCTTCTTCGAGCGGGAAATCGTTTCGCCGCTTTACCACTACTACCAGCGCATGCTCAAAACCAACAACGCAATGGACTTCGACGACCTGCTCGTCCAGCCCATTGTTCTCTTCGATCGCTTTCCAGACGTCTTGACCCGCTACCAGGAGCAATTCCGCTACATCCTGGTGGACGAATACCAGGACACGAACCGGGCTCAGTACACACTCCTGAAGCAACTCGCTCAGCGCTACAGAAATCTCTGCGTCGTCGGTGACGACGACCAGTCCATCTACCGGTGGCGAGGTGCAGATGTCGGCAATATTCTGAATTTTCAGCAGGATTTCAAAGACTGCGCCATCTACCGGCTCGAACAGAACTACCGCTCGACTAAAACGATCCTTGGAGCTGCACACTCTGTTGTACGCAATAACGTGAACCGGTGGGAAAAGCGTCTCTGGACCGACCGCGGCGAAGGAGAGAAAGTCGGTGTCGTTGCCACGGATTCCGACCGCGAAGAAGCGTTCCGCGTTGTCAGTTTGATTGAAAGAGAGGTCTACCAGAACAAACGCAGTTTCAAGGACTTCGCCGTCCTTTACCGTACGAACGCTCAGTCCCGGATCCTCGAGCAGGCACTTCGCGACGCCGGGATTGCTTACGAGATCGTGGGGGGCGTGCGCTTCTTCGAACGCAAAGAAGTGAAAGACGTGCTTGCTTACCTGCGGGTCGTCTGCAACCCGGCAGAAAGTTTCAGTTTGAAGAGGATCATCAATTTCCCTCTTCGTGGCATTGGCGCCACGACGGTAAGCAAGGTCGAGGAATTCGCGCGGGCCAAACAGATCCCCTTGTTCTCAGCCCTGGAGCGAGTGGACGAAGTGCCAGCAATTGCAGCGAGAACGAAGGAAAGCATCAAGCATTTTGTGAAGCTCATCAACAAGTACCGTTCGCTGCGGTCTGAGCTCTCGCCGGCAGAACTGGCAACGGCTCTGGTGGAAGAGGTTGGCTTTCGCCGAATGCTCAAAGAAGAAGGTACCGACGAAGCCCGGGATCGGTTGAACAACATCGACGAGCTTCTCTACGCGATTGCTTCGCACTCGAGCAACGCCGAAGATCCGTCGTTAGAAGGCTTTCTCCAACACGTGTCGCTTCTAACGGACGTCGACAGCTGGGATGACCGAGCGAATGTCGTCACGTTGATGACGCTACACTCTGCCAAGGGCCTCGAGTTTCCCGTCGTGTTCATCACAGGACTGGAGGAAGGACTCTTCCCGCTGGCCAACTCGGCCATGGATCAGCGAGACCTGGAAGAGGAGAGGCGGCTCTTCTACGTAGGGGCAACACGGGCCAAGGAGAAACTCTACCTGACCTGGGCTGCAAGCAGAAGGCGCTGGGGCATGGAGGAACGGGTCAGCCGCCCCTCGCGTTTCCTCATGGAAATCGACAGCGAATACATCGAACTGCTTGGCGAGCGGGATCGGCCGCCAAGGCGGGCCAGGCGACCCGAACGCCCCGCGGAACGGCGTTCGCCGATGCCTGCGTGGGAAGATGAGTCGCAGGAACCGAACCCGATCTACGCGGGGCGTCGCGTGCATCACCCCAAGTTCGGCCATGGAACCGTGATTGCGGTCGATGGGGCTGATGAGCGCGCGCGGGTCGTCGTCCTTTTTGATGCCGTGGGTGAAAAAACACTGGTGCTCAAATATGCCAACTTGCGTCCGGCTTAGTCGCAGTCTCTTAGTGGCGCTGCTCTTTTCTCTTGTCGCGACCGCAGGGTACGGCCAGGTCGCTCTCGAGCAGGAAGATTACAACTACGCCTACCGGCTTTACAACGACGGGCTTTACGATCTTGCCGGGGCCCAGTTTCTCCGATTCGCGCAGTTCCATCCCGAAAGTCCCCGCGCTGCCGAGTGCGTTTTCATGGCTGGTCGTTCTTTCCTGCAAGCGGGTCAGCTGGCCAAAGCGAAGAGTGCTTTTAGCCGTGTGATCCTGGAGTTTCCACAGTCGAACTACGTCGACCGCGCGCTTTTCGGGCTGGCTGATGTTTACGTCCGGCAAAGCCGCCCATGTGAGGCGGCGGCTTCGCTGGAAAGGGTGTCGATCCTCACACCGAACTCTCCCCGCAAGGGAAAGGCGCTGGTGCAAGCAGCCCGCTGGTACAGCACCTGCGGTCGCAAGTCCCACGCGGCTCGCCTTTTGGAGGCTGTTCTCCACGATTTTCGAGGCACCAACTTGGCGGACATCGCCAAGCTCGAGCTCGCCAGGCTTCGCTTACAAACCGGCAGGCCAGACCTGGCCGAAAAGCTACTGGACCAACTCAAAGTCGGACAGACCTCAGACAGTCTGGCAGCGGAAGCCAACCTCGTTGCAGGGCGGCTCTACTCCTCACTGCTGCGCTTCGACAAGGCCAGGGAACGCTTGCGCTTAGTGGCCGAAGGGGCGCCTTTGCAAACACAAAAGGCGAGAGCGATCCTCGAACTTGCCGAGCTCGAACTCGCGCAGCGCAACGCTGCCAGAGCCTCGGAGCTTCTGGGCGGCCTGCCAACGCGAGGTCTTCCTGATTCGCTGCTCTGGCGCGTGCGGATTCTGCGAGCTGCTGCCGCCGTCTGTGCGGGAAACAGACCCGAGAGTCTTACTCTTTTCAACGGAACAGCAGGTTCCTTGCCGGAACAAGTTCGCCGCGAGGTGCTCCTTGCCAGGGCCCTGGTTGCCAGCGGCATGAACGACTCGAAGCTTCTGGCAGGTTCCGCCCGGGCTTTGTGGCAAACTGTGAAAGAGGATTCGACCCCGCAGTGGCCGGTCACTGCGCTCAAACTCTGGATCCAGAGCGGAGCAACGGAGGCAGTTCGCGCTGCAGCCGTTTACGCACAGAGTTACCCGGCTGTGGACTCCCTCTACGGAATCACTGTTCTCGCTGCGCGAGAGCTCCTGAAACATCCGGACCAGCGGGGTAGGGGCCAGGGACTGCTCAACCAGTTCCTGCTGCGTTTCCCAGAGGCTCCGGACGCAGATCTCGCTTCGTTTTTGCTTGCGCGAACCCAAGTAGCTGCAAGTGCACGAAGAGCACGTGCTGATCTCGAGAACTGGCTGAAGCAATTTGCGGAATCCGAAGTGGAGCCTCAGGTTCGTACGCTGGCCGACTCGATTGACCTTTACGTCCCGACCTTGGGGCCCAATCAGGCGAAGCTTTTGTTGCGGCTTGCTGCCGAATCGAGCGCCTCCACACCCTCCGCGCGCCAGTACCTCGAAGCCGCCCGGGTTGCTCTGAGCAGTCTAAAGGATTACAGACTGGCGTCCGTTCTGGCCCGTCAGGCGGCAGCCTCGGGTCTGCGGGGCGGTGAGCTGGGACAGGCACTGGATGTGATCGGCCAGAGCTTCCTGCGTCTCAGCCAGGTCGCCGCAAGAGCCGGCGAACTGGAACGTTCACACCAGCTTGCCGACAGCGCGAGGTTGGTTTTCGACCTGGCGCTCCGACGCACACCCAGCGCGGACAACTGTGGCCTGAAGCGCGCCCTTGCAGCCGCCATCCTTGCCAGTTCTGAGGACGTCACAAGCAAACTCAGCAAACTGGAGACACTGGCAGGAGATTCGACAAACATTTGTCCTGGCGTGTTGCTGTCGCTGAGCAAAGCTCTGTGGGACCTCTCCGGGCACGGCGAGCACGACTCGACTGCTGTCGCGGCACTTCGCAAAGCCGCGTTGGCCGCCCGTGGCTCTGGACCGCAGGCGGAGGAAGCGGCTTTCTTGCTCGTGCAGATCGCTCTCACAAGGCGAGACTCCACTTTAGCAGACAGCGCAACGGCCACGTACTTGCGACGTTTCGGCCCTGAGGCTCCGCACTGGGGCAGCGTCTCGCTGTCCCGTGCAACGCTGCTTCTGGCAAAAGGGTATGCGTCGGAAGCGAGCACGCTTCTCCGAAACGTCGTTTCAAGGCGGACCTACTCAGACCTTTCAGATAGCGCGCGTGTGCTCTGGGCAAAGGCCGAGCGGCTCCGCAGCAATCCAGCTGCAGCCCTGAGGATTCTGCGCGGCGTGCGCGATCCGGGCCTGGTTCCATTCGGGAACAGTCGCCTACCGGCCTGGACCATTTGTTTCCAGTCGCAGCAGCTTGGATTCCGGGCAGAAGCAATGCTCGAAGC
>JAADFT010000128.1 GCA_013152765.1 Calditrichota bacterium
GTGAACGGTCCCGGGATCCGCTCGCTGTTCTCGGGGTCCACAACGCTCACACGCCTGGATTCGAGGGGAAGAAGAAGCACCTTGGCGCCAGTCGTCAGCCGCGACGTGACCCTTACAGCGCTACTCCAGGCGTTGCTGTCTGTCGTGACCACGACGGGACAGTCCAACGCACGGAGCGCCTGCGCAAGCCCGCCTTCGGAGTCCACGAACTCGATCTGAAAAACCCGTGCCTCGACGTCATCCCAGAACTGGTTTTCCCGGTCGCACCGGTAGGCGACAAAGCATCTTTTCTTCGGCATTGTGGTTCCTTTGACTTCTGACTCTTGTCGCGCGCATCCGAGCCCGGCGAGGGGTTTTCAGTCACTCCCGACCCGTAGAGTCCAGCGAACGACCAAATGAAGCCGTTTGTAATTCTTCACACACGGCCCAGACTGCACACTCCGTCCGTCCCCAGCAGGTCTGCAGACCAGGCACCCCGGTCGTTACAATTGCCGTACCAGTTCAAATGGCAGAAAACAAGCCTGAAACCGCCGGTGTAAGCCCGCAAATTTGTTTCATTTGGAGACGTGAACAAAGGTGAGGCAGAGCAAATCGGATGGAAGGGCACACAGGACTGCCCGTCGGCACACACTCAAGGCGGGAAGAGACGCGTTCCTCCGCCCCCGCCTGCCCTCGGCAGCAGCCGTGGTGGGAAGATTCGCCGGCTTTTTTAGGCCATGTCGACCCGCGCCGCTCGCACGGACATGCCCGTCATCTTTACAGACAAATGGCCCTCACTGCAAAGCCACTCTGTTGCACCCCGCTCCGCTTGTGCAGATGCGCTTCGCACGTGGCTGCTGAGCTGGAGACACTCCCCCGGAATCAGGCCGAGGTAGCAGCCGCTTTCGCGGCAGCTGCACCCACACGCCGGAAGTGACGCCCGTTTGACGGCCGCAGTCCGTAGCGGTCCATTTTGCTGTAAAGGGTCCCCCGACTGATCCCAAGCAGATTCGCAGCCCGCGAGAGGTTCCAGCCCGTTTTCTCTAAGGCAATTTTGATGAGGGTGGCTTCCACTTCGCGCAGAGCGAGCGAGTGGAGGTGCAAGAACGCGGCGTCGCGCTCGCCCGGCTGCAGCAGGTGTTCAGGTAGATCGGCGATTTCGATCCGCCGACCGCTGCACCGAAGGACCGCGCCTTCAATCACGTTGCGCAGTTCGCGAACGTTCCCGGGCCACGAGTAGCTCACAAAAACCCGCATCACCTCTGCGGACACACCGAAGACCGGTTTCTGCATGTCGTTGGAAAAGCTGGAAATGAAGTGTTCCACGAGAATCGGGATGTCTTCGCGGCGCTCACGTAACGGGGGGATGTGAATCGGCGACACGCTCAGGCGGAAGTAGAGCTCTTCGTCGAACTGTCCGCGGCTAACGGCGTCCCAGAGGTTGTGACGCGTTGTCGCGATCACCCGGATTCGCCTTTCGCCCAGGTTTTCCTGGTTCCTTTCAACGTACTCCAACAGACGCAGAAGCCTTTTCTGTCCGGCCGGTCGGAGCACGGCCACTTCGTTCACCAGCAGCGTGCCCCCGCGGGCCAGTTCTTCGACGTCCTTCTTCCGCCCGTGAAATCCGTTACCGGGGACCACCTGAGGCTCTTCCAGGAAAGGCAGGCGCAGCCCTGCGAACTCAGAAGCACTTACGAGAACCAGCGGTCGCAGACGCCACATGCCTGACAGATGGATCGCGCTGGCGAGCAATTTCTTGCCCGTGCCGGGCTCACCGGTGATCAGAACAGGTTCACCGGTGTTGGCGGCTTTTTCGACCTTGGCCAGAATCTTCTTGAGTACCTTCGAAGTCCCAACGATCCCGTCCAAGCCGTAGTAATCGGAAAGGCGCTCGTAGAGCCACTGGTTGGCCAGGTCCAGCGCGCGCTTCTCGGCAAGCTGACGCACTGATTCGGCCAACACAGCGGGATCTACGCCCCGCGGAAAGTGAATTGCTCCGTTCTCCCGCCCTTCGGCTGCTTCCTGCAGCGTTGTCTGGGTCTGGTCGGAGAGGAGAACGGTCGCCGTTTTCGGTACAAAAGAGTGGAGCACGTCGGCGGAATTGTCTGAGACCAGTGCGTCGCCGTCGGCAACAACAAGGTCCACGCCCTCTGCTAAGGTCCCCTCCATTCCCAAACCGCGCCTGGCGGTAACAACTTCGTGGCCGTCCTGCCTTAGTTTTTCGCTGACCGGAATCGACAACCGCGGTTCCAGCCCCACTAAGAGAACACGAAGAGGCAGCATCTTTCCTCCTGAAAATCGTCGCAAGGCAGCCCTGCACTTTAACTCGCGTCCTGGCTACCGGGCAAGCCAGTCCAACGCCTCCCCTCCGCGTACAGCTCGACCACCACACCCTGCTTACCCTGGAACAGTAGCCGGAAGGTCCCACCCAGTGTCCCCACTCTGGAGTCTTGCGACATTTACGGACACGGGGGAGCTTTTGCAGAAACGTAATCGACCTGGAGAAGAAATTTGTCGGCTGAGGGCAAGAAAAACACGAAGGGTGCAGACAGCAGGAGTTCCGGTTACCCCGCCACGCTCCAATTTCGGGGAGTGTCGTCTACCGGACGGAGGATGAGGTAGCTGAGCAGGACAAATCCAAGCAAGTAGAGAATGGCGGCGGGGCGTCCCCAGCCGAGACGGTCCACGATGACACCCCACAGGAACGGGCCCGTAATGTTGGCAAACCGACCGACCATGCTGTACAGCCCGTAAAATTCCCCCAGGTATTCCGGCGGAGCCAGGCGGAGCATCAGGGGACGGTCAGCCGCCCAGGTTCCACCTAAGGCAACACCCGCCAGGCAGGCCACGATCCAGAAAAGCCACGAGGGCAGGTGCAGGTAGGCGATTGCCGCTGCCGCCAGCAGGTCCAGCATCCAGAGCAGGAGCACAGCGTCCAGACTGCGCTTGGGGCTGGTTCGATCCACAACAATTCCCCAGAGGAAGCCGCCCACAACCGCCGCAGCGACTGCAACCAACAACACCACCTGCGCCTGGGTCTCGCTGAATCCAACTTCGTTCGTAACGTAGATGCCCATGAACACGATTACGGTGTTCACGGCATCGGCGTAGAAGAGCCGCCCGAGTAAAAAGCGAGGCAAGTCCCGGTAGCGACGCACGTGGCGCAACGTCACGAGCACCTGTTGAAACGCACCCACAAACGTGCGGCGGTGGACGTGGTGCTGTCTCTTCGGTTGTTCCTTGACAAACAGAAAGCACGGCACGGCAAAAATCAAGAACAGCACCGCGGTGAGGCGAAACATCCCGGGGTAACCGATCCGGTCGAGCAACAGAAGTCCGGCACCGACTCCGATGAACGAACCCAGGTAGCCGAGCCCGATTCCGAGCCCACCGACGCGTCCCCGGTTCTCCTCTGTGCTCACGTCGGCCAGGAGAGAATCGTAGAAAATCAGCCCGGCCTGAAAAGCGTAGTTCGCAAACACGAAGAGCACCAGCGACAACGTCAGCGAGGGCACACCAAGGAAGAAGGTTAACGTCACGCAAACTAAGGTCGACGCGATCAAAAAGGGCTTGCGCCGACCGAACTGATCGGAAATTGCGCCGAGGAGCGGCGCGGTCAGGAACATCAGCAGCATCGAAATGCTGTTGGCGTCGCCGTAAGTCGCGTCGCTGCCGCCCATCACGTTGACAACGTACAGCGAGTAGTACAGCGACACGATGTTCATCGAGAAAATAGTGTTGGCGAGGTCGTAGAGGGCCCAGGAGAAGACAGAAAGTCGGCTAATTGCTCGGTCCATTAACCCACTCGCGCAAAAGCTGGCGTTTCGGAAAACAACAGAAGGAAGGTACGGCGAAGCCCCCAACAGGCGTGAACGTCAAACGGCGGGATCAGTCTACCGAGAAAGCGGCGATCATCTTTTCGAGTCTGTTCGTGTGCTGACGGTAGGCTTTTCCCTTGGGCACAACAACCACGAGCACTACCTCCTGGTCGAAAGCACGGAAAAAACGGAAAACCATTTTCTTGTTCTCGCCCTCAACCACGATTTCCCGCAAGCGCGACAGACCAGCGATTTCAGCCGCCGTGTTCCGCACCTCCCGCAGGAGCATGGAAATTTCCACCAGCGGCGTTTCTTCTCGCGACTCTTTCCTGGCTTGAGCCATTGGCAGCCCTTCCTGCGAAAACAGGTAGGCTGCCTCGTAGTTACCCAAGGCAATCACTTCTGCCATTCTGCGCTCGATCATCGCCTGGGGCGACGTCTCGACGTCAAGCATCGTTTACTCCCAGCTTTCGTTTCCCCACTGTCCGCGTCGCCAAAAGGCAATCGGGTTCCGGCCTGGAACAACAATCTTTTCCCCAACAATTGCACCCCCAAGGAACCCAACCCGATGAAATCTCTGCGTACTTTTTCTCGCTCCGCCGTGAAACTTCATCAAGTAAAACCGTGATTGGACGCTGTCGCAGTGCCCGGCGATCAGGCACACGAGTCGTGCTACGCTCCTGCGCTACACGACGCGCTCCCGCAGGGTCGGCCTGGTTTGCACATTTTCGATCACAGCGTGCAAAACGCGGCGAAGGGTCTCCATTACGCCGCGCCCTTCAGTGGCTACTGCCTCGAATTGCGGGAAGTTGTAGTAATTCAGTTTCTGCTGAAGCCACTCGACAGGCGCCGCATCGGGCAGGTCCCGTTTGTTGTACTGAATTACAAACGGGATCCGCTGCAACGTTCGGCCCTGCTCGATCAAACGTTCTTCGAGATCCAGGAGAGACTCCAGGTTGTCCTCGATCCGGGAACGCTGAGAATCGGCCACGAACACGACCCCATCGGCGCCGTTGAGAATGATCTTGCGACTGTAAGCGTAGTACGATTGCCCCGGAACCGTGTAAAGGTTGAAACGAGGCTTGCGCCCCAAGACTTCGCCCAGGTGCAACTGGAGGAAGTCGAAGAAAAGGGTGCGTTCCTCCTGAGTCTGAAGTGTGACCAGCGACCCTCGCAGTCCCGGGTCAAGGCGGTTGTAGATGTACTTCAGGTTGGTCGTCTTGCCGCTCAACGCCGGACCGTAGTAGACAATCTTGAAAACGATTTCTTTGGCAGCCCAATTGATGAACATCCGTCAGTCGCCAAGGGACTTGTCAAGTTCACGTCCGAGGAGCGAACTGAATTCCACATCCAGAAATGCCTCTTCGGCCAGTGGCTCGGTCGCGGTTTTCTCCAGAGCCTCTTCGAGTTTTTCGATACCGCGCTTGGTAAACACCCGAACCATGCCCAAAGCAACTGTCTGGTCAAAAATCACGATCAGCAGAAAGTCCTGTGCCACACGGGACATGTAGACATTCGTTTCTGTTCCCTCGTGGTACAGGAATCGAAACGAGTCGCTTTCCCCAACCATTCGGGCCAACTCGGACGTGGCTGAAAACTCGCCGGCTGCCACAGCGCAAAGCGCACTGGCGTCGTAGCCGATGGTTTCCCCACGCTGGGCGATCAGATGGCCGTTGCTGTCGGCAAAAATGACAGCCCGTGCCCGCGTCTTCCCAACCAGCTCATTCAAAATGTCGGTGATTTTGAGGAAAACATCTTCGGACAACGCAAAGCGCTTTCCGTTTCGACCCTTGGTCATGTTCCGCTCTCCCTTTCGTTGCCCCCTACTGCCCAATCGCCAACCGTGTTGCCAGGAACTCGGGGAGCCCAGCAGCCAGAATCTTGCGCTGGGTTGTTTGCACATCGTATGCCAAACGCCGCAACTTGAAGGTGTTTTCTTCGGTGTCCCAGAGTCCGTACGCCGCTCGCGGGTCCCAGTCCCTCGGCTGGCCGACACTGCCGACGTTCACGATGTACCGGTGCCCCTCTTCGAATCTCAACTCTGTCGCTTCGAGGACATCCACAAATCCCCGTGAATCCAGGTCGAAAACCCCCGGGACGTGCGAGTGCCCAACGAAACACAGACTCTCGTCGAAGCGATCGAACGCCCGCCGGGCATCCCCTACCGAAAGGATGTAGTTCCAGTCTTCCGGTTCAACCGGCGAACCGTGCACCAGCAGGGCTCCCTTGAACACATCTTGAAGCGGGCAAGCGCGGAGGTACGTGCGAGCCGTTTCCGTTAACACCGAGCGCGTCCAGAGCACAGCCTCTCGCGCGTAAACGTTGAAGTATGTAATGTCCGTCAGGCCCAGAGCGGCGTGGTCGTGGTTGCCAGCCACACAGGCAAGAGCGATCTTGGACACAACCTCGGTACAGGGGTTCGGATCGGGCCCGTAGCCGACCACGTCCCCCAGGCAAATCACCGTGTCGGCCCCCACCCGATCGATGTCTTCGAGGACGGCTTCCAGCGCTTCCAGATTGGCGTGGATATCAGAAATGACGGCGACCAGCATGGCCTTCCCACGGTTTTTGCGAATATACGCGTGCTCCTGCGGAATATCAAGGGAAAAGGGTC
>JAADFT010000129.1:0-6392 GCA_013152765.1 Calditrichota bacterium
CGCTGGACAGTCAGCGGACTGAAAATCCGCACCCCGTTCAGTTCGCCGCCGTTCAGCAGCATACGGGCAAACTTGAGCAGATCGTCGGCGGTGGAGAAAAGGCCGGCGTTGCCGGACACACCACCCTGCAGGCGCGCAAGAGGATCGTGCACCTGCCCTACAAGAGGCTCGCCGTCGACTACTTCCGTAGGCACCAAGCGGTCGCGCAGTTCAGGGCCGGGCAGGTAGCCCGTGTCGTGCATGCCCAAAGGTTCGAACAAGTGCTGCTTCGCAAACTCGTTGATCGGCTGACCCGACACCTTCTTCACAATTGCAGCCAGGGTAATGTAACCGAGGCAACTGTAGTGGAATTCCACGCCAGGCGGAGCGATTTTGGGCAGCCTGGCGATGTAAGCCACAAGACTGTCCGTGTCGCAGGGGCGACCGAGCAGTGCGGCTGCGGTGTCGGCGTTGGTGTACGGGGGCAAGCCAGAAGTGTGCGTCAGAAGGTGGTAGATGCGCGCATCTTCGGCCACACGTCCGGAGTCGTCGACGAAGGGCACGAAACCCGGGACGTAGTCCTTCACGGGATCCAGGAGACGGATCTTGCCCTGCTCGACAAGCAACATGACGCTGGATGCTGTGGCTACCGGCTTTGTAATCGAAGCGAGGTCAAAAACAGCGTCGACTCGCATTGGCCGCTTCACAGGTACAAGCTGCATGTAGCCGTAAGCCTTGCGTAGCAGCACGTGTCCGTCCCGCGCCACCAGAAGCACAGCGCCGGGAATCTCGCCCTTGTCGATCGCCTCCTGGATCGGCTCGTCCACTCGTTGCAGTCGTTCCATTGAGATTCCGAAACGCGTCTCTCCTCCCCGGACTGAGCCAGTTCTGGTAATCGTCACGCTCGAGCTACAACCCACCAGTGCAAGTGCAACGCCCACAAGAGGAATCCACAACGTGACAGCTGTTCTCATCACAAGCCACCCGTTCGCGCGTCGTTTCACCGTCTCGGGAAATAAGTTCAGACAAAAATCCCACACACCGGAGCGTCAGCACGCTGCCACCACCGAACGCTTCCGACCCCACGTTGCGCTTCGTCGTCAGAGTCGATCAGTCGCCTGGCCTCATTTCGCCCAGAACCAGCTCGCGCGCCGTCGGGGGTTCGTCGGCAAACTCGTAGGCCGCCAACACCATTTTCTCCGCTACCGGCAACGCGTCTTCTCTTTGCGAAGTCTGCAACACTGCCACGGGCTCGCCAGCCTGCACCGCTTCGCCCGCGATCTTCAGCAGCCGAACGCCAGCCAGCGGATCCACCACGTCCTCGATTTGCTTTCGTCCGGCACCAAGCTCAAGGGCAGCCACTCCCACACCGAGAGCGTCCACACGACGCACGCTCCCGGAACGAGGTGCTTTTACCTCGAGCTGGTACTTCGGCCTGGGGTAGCGGCTGGGGTTTTCCAGGACGGCCGTGTCGCCGCCCTGAGCCCGGACCATCTCCAGAAACTTCCGCCAGGCGCTGCCGTCGCGCAGGCTTCGTTCGGCCTGTTCCCTCGCCGAACTCACGTCCGAGGCAAGGCCCGTCAGCGTGAGCATCCGCGCAGTCAGCTCCAGGGTCACTTCCACCACGTCCGCTGGCCCACCGCCGCGCAACACCTCGACGCTTTCCTCGACCTCCACCCAGTTGCCCACGGTCCGACCGAGCGGTTGCGACATGTCGGTCAACAACGCGACCGCGCTGAGTCCCAGTTTTTCCGCCACGGTTAGCAAGCTGCGTGCCAGCGCGCGCGCCCCGTCGCTGTCTTTGAAAAATGCCCCGCTACCCACCTTCACATCCAGCACCAGCGCCTGGATTCCCTCAGCGGTCTTCTTGCTGAGAATGCTGCCCGTGACCAGAGGCACCGAGGCTACCGTAGCCGTGGCATCACGAAGAGCATAAAGTTTTTTGTCCGCCGGAACCATTTCCGCAGTTTGGCCCGTGATCGCCACACCGATTTCCCTCACCTGCCGCTGAAACTCCTCGAGCGACAGGTCGGTGCGGTAACCGGGAATGGCTTCCAGCTTGTCCAGGGTTCCTCCGCTGTGTTCGAGGGATCGGCCAGACATCATGGGCACGGCCGCACCGCAAACAGCCGCCAAAGGCGCAAGAATCAGAGAAATCTTGTCGCCCACGCCACCTGTGCTGTGCTTGTCCACGGTGGGACGATCGAGATCGTCGAAGCGGGCGCGCCGGCCCGAAGCAATCATTCGAGAAGTCAGAGCGAACGTCTCCGCGGGTGTCATGCCATTCAGGTAGACGGCCATGAGGAACGCGGCCATCTGGTAGTCTGGCACGTCACCAGCCACGTAACGGCTGATCAAAAAGTCGATTTCGTCAGTCGATAGCTCCTGCTTGTCGCGTTTTTTCGCCAGAATTGAGCGTGCGTCCACAGTGTCTCCATGCTAAGTCCGTAGCTTCAGCGACTCCCGAGGTTCACCCCCGACGGCACAACGTTGCGGCAATTCCCGCAGCAGGTCTAACCTACCACGTCATTTTTGCCTGAACAGCGTAAAGCAAAAGAGAGTGCCTTTTTGCCCAGGCTCAAATCCCCGAGCTATTTTCTTGCGGGAAATCTCACCGGAATACCAGCCGGTGTTCCGCCAGCACGAGCCGGGCAAACCGCACGAAACGGTCCGGTTCCACCCGTTGAAGCTCGTTGAGCCCCAGAATTCCAGCCCTTTGGGTACTTTGCGTTCGTCACCCCTTCGGGGCTGATCAGTGCTGGATTTCAGTAACCACCGGTTCCCACAAAGGCTTCCGACGGCCTTCGCCCGATGCTTTGCGTCGCTACGGTTTGACGTCCCTTTTTCGCAGGCCTGCCGACCTCGCAGGACTAAAAGCTCTCCGCCGTCACGATCGCCACGCCGGAACTTGTTCCGATCCGGTTCGCGCCGGCGCGAATCATGGCCAGAGCCGTTGCGGCGTCGCGGATTCCACCTGCCGCCTTGACGCCCAATTGTGGGCCAACGGTCTCCCGCATCAGGCGCACATCCTCCACGGTGGCGCCAGCTTTGTTAAACCCGGTCGACGTCTTCACGTAATCTGCCCCGGCCTCTTTGGCAAGCAAACAGGCGCGGCGCTTTTCTTCGTCGGTGAGCAAACAGGTTTCGATGATTACCTTCAAAATGGCCTTCCCGCCCAAAACATTCGCGACACGCGCGATTTCCTTGCGGACGTCGTCGTCCAGTCCTGCTTTCAAAAAACCCACGTTGATGACCATGTCGATTTCGTCGGCGCCGTCGCGCAGTGCCGTCTTGGCCTCGAACACCTTCTGGTCTCCGTTGGTCGCCCCCAGAGGGAAACCGACCACGGTTCCGACGTGAACACCGCTTCCCGCCAGGTTCCGTTTGCAAAGAGAAACGTAACACGGATTCACGCAAACGCTGGCAAAATGGTGCTGGCGGGCTTCCGCACACAGACGTTCGATGTCCGCAGGTGTAGCCTCGGGCTTCAGGTTGGTGTGATCGATGTAGCGGGCCAGGTCAGCCGGTTTCCGAATGGCATCAGCGGCAAATGATTTCATGAACGCTCCCGTACTGGTCCGCAACCCTGCGGGAGTCCCCTGCGCTCCCGCTGTCCCTTGTTCGTCCCTGCTCCAAAGTCCCAGCGAAATCCTGCGACTGAGATTCTGCCTCGCCCCTCCGTGGAACCAGGCTCTCCCCACAACCCTTGAAGCGGCCGCCTCTTCGAGCTCCGAAAGAGTTGAACCAAACCACCTACGCCCCGGATTCAGACACCTCCTTCAAGAGCTCCCGCAGAATCCGAAGATGTTCGTCCGCGAGACGGCGCGCTCGTTCAGGCGTGGGTGCCTCAGCCATCACTCGAATGATCGGTTCCGTGTTCGACGGCCTTACCTGGACCCAGGCATCGTCGAGCAGAACCTTGACGCCGTCGGTCAGGTCCACCTTTGCGCGCCCCAGCTTTTCCTTGTAGCGCTGCACAATCTCCACTGCCGAAGCAGAACCCACCTCAATTCGGTCTTTCACCATGAAGTACTGGGGGAGACTGCTGTGCCACCGTGAAATGGGCTCTTCTTTTTCGAGAAGCCCTTGGAGAATCAGGGCAAGCCCCACGGGTGCATCGCGACCAAGGTGAACGTCGGGCAGGATCACCCCGCCGTTGCCTTCCCCAGCGATGGTTGCGCCGACCTCGCGCGCCTTCTTCGCCACGTGAATTTCGCCAACCTTGGTGCGAACAACCGTCGAGTTGTAGCGTGCTGCCAGATCGTCGATGGCTCGTGTTGTGGAGGCATTCACCACAACTGTGCCGGGACGCTTGGAAAGAATGAAATCCGCCGCCAGAGCAAGGGTGTACTCTTCTCCAAGTGGACGTCCCGTCTCGTCGACCAGCGCAAGCCGGTCCACGTCGGGGTCCACCGCCAGACCAAAATCCGCGCCGAAAGCCTTTACCGCTTCGCCTAACTCGCCAAGGTACTCAGGCAGCGGTTCCGGTTTGCGCGGGAAAAGTCCGTTTGCTTCTTCGTGCAGAATCTTGAATTCGCAGCCGAGGCGGTCGAGCAAGTACGGCAGGATCACCCCACCAGCGCCGTGCACGCAATCCGCCACCACACGAAACCGACGCTTCCGAATTGCCCCGACGTTCAGGAAACGCAGGTTCAGAATTTCAGCAACGTGCTCCTTAATGGCTCCGGCGTAGTGGGAGAGCTTTCCAATCCCATCCCACCTGGCGAACCGAAAATCGCCCGCCTCCATCCGCCGCATCACCTCGGCGCCCTGCTCCTCGTCGAGAAAAAGTCCGTCCGGAGCAAGCAGCTTCAAAGCGTTCCACTCGATTGGATTGTGGCTCGCCGTGATGATGATGCCGCCGTCTCCGTGACGCTCCGTGGCAATTTCAGTCGTCGGCGTGGGACAAATACCCAGGTCCACCACATCGCAGCCGACAGCCATCAAACCGGAAATGACTGCGCCCCGCAACATTTCGCCCGTCACGCGCGAGTCGCGGCCGAGAATCACTTTGCCCCCGCCCAACCAGCTCCCGTACGCCTGCGCCACGCGCAGCACAAGTTCCGGCGTGAGCCCGTCACCAACCACACCGCGAATTCCCGAAACCGACACCAGAAGTGGCATGCCTAACTCCTTTTTTGTCCCCTCGTCTGTTGTGAGACGCAGATCAAGTTACCAAATGTCGACTACAGATGCAAAGCAAAATTGGGAAGACCGCTGTCGCAGGCCGCGGAACGCTGGTTTCTGGTCCGAAGAAGCCGAGGACCTGAGTGCCACTCATCTAAACGAACCGTGAACACAACGAGAATGCCGCCACCGCGAGCCCCCTTGCTCCCACGTGGAAACCAAAGCGGCCGGTCCACGTACAAGCAAGTGTCGTGTTTCGCGCCGTGGTTTTCTCGTCCGGTTGGGGGAATCCGCAATCTGGAGGGCCTGATCAACTGTGAGGGTTCAAAATGTCCACTAACAAGAAAACCAGCCTCTGGGCCGGGGTAACACTGGTTGTGGTGGGGCTTCTGGCCTTAGTGCACAATCTCTGGCCCTGGTGGTTCAACGAAACGTTCCTCTGGGCCGTGGCGATGACCGTGGTGGCGGTCGGCCTCTTCGTGACCTACCACCAGCGTAGGCAGGGCGTTTTCCTCGTCTTCGCGTGGGGCTTGCTCGGACTGGCAGGGACACTGTTTTTCAACGCCTACGGAGACCCCCTTGCGGAGGTTTCAGGGGCTTTGTTTGTGCTCGGCTGGGCTTTGGGATTCCTGGCCCTGCACCTTCGTCAGCCTGAGAACTGGTGGCCAGCGCTGGTGGGCGGAACGCTTTTCGTCATCGCTGCCCTTGTGGCGTTAGCGGGGCTCGACCTGCTCTACACCTACCAGCGGCGCTTCGTGTTTTTCTTCGGGATGGCCTTGGTGTTCGGCTACCTCTACCTCGGTGTCGAAACGGGCCGAAATCGCTGGCCCGGAGTGCTTGCCTTGCTGTCCCTCGTTCTTGCCGTGCTTTCTCTGCTGATCCACTGGGTACCGGACCTGCAGGACTACGTCGCACCCGTTCTTCTGATCCTCTTCGGAATTTGGCTTACCGTACGCGGCCTGAGAGCGTCCGGCAGCCGGACAGAAGTACATGCGTCAGAGGACTCAGCCGCGACGGATGACGAGAGCGAGAGCTGAGCAGCCCGAGCCGGACTGTGGACTCAGGGTCCGTTTCCCGACGCGTGCATGTCCAGCACGGTCACCGCAGTTTTGTCGTAGTGCATGTCCCTGTCCAGCGTGATGCGCACTCGTGTGATCCGCCTCCTTCCCTGAATGCCAGTGCGATCGCTGTGAGTCCGGGTCTCCCGGTTGCCAGAGGCATCCGTCGCGATCTGCCCTCGACTGTTGCAGGAACTGCCAAAGCAAATCCGTTTTTTGCTCGCGAGG
>JAADFT010000129.1:6451-6833 GCA_013152765.1 Calditrichota bacterium
GAATCGCACGTACAACGCCGAGGGTGTGCCCGCGTCAGCCGAAGCGCCGCCGGCCAGGTGGCCCGGAGCAAAGAGCGGTTCAGTAGCCTGCGCAGCAGAGGTTGCAAACACGAGCGGTAGAGCGGCAAGAACCGTTTGGTTCCACATGACGTCCCCCTCTGCGCTTCTTCCACACAGCACACAACTCCCCTGCGGGAAACCAGGTACGCACTCATCACGACGAAGGCAAAGAGGGGCAGGCATTCCGGACTGGCCTGACCGTTGCGAGGTGGCCCGTCTGGTGGAGTGAATCAAAGTTTGGCTAAAACAGGAAATCAGCAGCGCAGTTCGGCAGGATGTACTTCCTCCGTGACACCGCGTCCTACTCAAGCTCCCAAGGCAG
>JAADFT010000130.1 GCA_013152765.1 Calditrichota bacterium
AGACCTCCAGAACCGTACGGTCGAACGAGTTGCCGTCGTCAGGCTGAATGAATCGGCTGGCGGAGAGCAGATCGGTGCCGCCGAGCAACAGCGTGTCAATCTCCACCCAGCCCCAGTCTTCCGGATTGCGCTTCCGGTACCGTGACCTGGCGGAGACTTCTCGCATGAACGTGCTTTCGGAGTTCCTGAAAGCGTTCATGTAGAGGTGAAACTGGAGCGTGGACGTGGGTTTGCTCGTGGCGTTGCGCCAGCGAATCACCTCGCGAGCGGTCAGCAGCTTGGCCTCGGGGTCGAGCTGGACGTCGATGTCGTAGTTGGCGATTCTGGGGCTCAAGGGCGGGTTGAACCACACAGTCTGGGTTGTCTGCGCTGAGACAAATGCCAGAGGCAGAAGCAGCCACAGGGGCAGGGTGCGCGCACGCTTCATGAAAAGCCTCCTCCCGAAAAACGCAGCTTGTTTGGGCAAGACTTCATTCCGTGATTCGGAGGTCAGGCAGAGGACGGGCCCGTGCAGTCTCTTGAACCAAGCCGCGGTGGCACGTCACGGCGCCAGGGATGACCGGACGGTTTTCGAGTTGCCAGCGTGTCGCCGCCGTGACAGACAGCGAGCTGCAGGGCCACCTTTCCCCGGGATTGCCGCGGCCTAACTCCGAAACACGGCGGAAGTTAAGAGATTGTGAGAGAAAATCAAAAGGCAAAGTAGCAAAAAGGAATTCCCGATTTTTCCCGGCAACCGGCCGCTCGCCAATTTGGCTGACCATCCGCGGCAGAATGAGTTTTGCCACGGGCCAATCAAGCAACGGGGTGAGAAGCAAACGCCCAAAGCGGAGGCAGGCCAGTTGCCGCGCTCGCCTGGGGGAACCCCCGGCGACTGCACCGCGCATTTCCACTAACGCCTTGAGCCGAACATGAAGAGAAGGGCTGGTTCAGCGTTGCGCTACCGCTGGCCAGGCAGGGCGGAAGCTACGCCTGACGTCCTACCGGTGGGGAAACTCTTGTTGAGAGCCACGTCTGAAAGCGGTCTTACCCTCGGAAGGTTTCGAGTTCTCCGGACGCGACGGGAAGACAGCTTGCGAGGGGCTTTCTCCAGCACGACGGGGAGGCGAACCGGGACGCAACCATTTTGGGCAGGAGGGCAGGATGATCGAAATCGACGGTGCGCAGGGCGAGGGCGGAGGCCAGATCCTCCGCAGCGCTCTGGCGCTCTCGATTCTCACGCAGAAGCCGTTTCGAATCGTCAACATCCGGGCCAAACGGGCAAATCCGGGCCTTCAGGCGCAACACCTGCAGGCCGTCAAGGCGTCGGCGCGCATTTCTCACGCGGAGGTAGAAGGCGCGGCTCTGCGCTCGACGCGTCTCGTGTTCAGGCCGCGCGGCAAAGAACCTGGCCGCTACGTTTTCGACATTGGCACAGCTGGCTCGACACTGCTGGTTGTGCAAACGGTGTACCTGCCCCTGGCGGCCGTGCGCGGGCGTTCCGTGGTCACGGCCATTGGCGGCACGCACGTCCCCTGGAGCCCCTGTTTTCATTACCTGAAATGGGTGTGGAGCCCTTTCCTGAGCGAAATGGGTTTCCGGTGCGACCTGCGCCTGGAGAGAGCAGGATTCTACCCAAAAGGCGGAGGGCGCGTTGTTTTCGAGGAAGAAGGGATTGAGAGCGTCCAACCGCTGACTTTGAAAGACCGTGGCCGGCTGGTGAAGCTGTGGGGCTACTCCGCTGTTGCCAAACTTCCGCTGAGCATTGCGGAGCGTCAGAGGAATCAGGCCCTGCGAAGACTCGAGCAACAGGGCTACCAGGCCGAAATCGAGCTCGACGAGCTGAGAGCGGTGTCGCCGGGCACGGTCATCGTTCTGGTGGCCGAGTTCGAGAACACGCGGGCGGCCTACGTTGGGCTTGGTGCCAGGGGAAAACCCGCCGAACGCGTGGCAGACGAGGCAGCAGATGGCCTGCTCGGGTTCCTGACCAGCGATGCCACCGTGGACGAGTTCCAGGCGGATCAGTTGCTCCTGCCTCTGGCCGTAGCGGAAGGGCCGTCTGTGTACCGGACACCCCGGGTCACCAACCACCTGCTGACCAACGCGGAGGTGGTTCGCCGTTTTCTGCCTGCTGAGATCGAAGTGACTGGTGAGCTGGGTTCGAAAGGCGAGGTGATCATCCGGCCCGGGTCGAGGTTACGCGACTACCTGTGAGGGAGGGAAGGCATGAAACTGCTTGACACGGCATTTCTGACGACCGCTTTGGTGCACGCGGTGCGGATCGTGGTCATCCTGGCCCTCGGGGTGGGGGCCATCAAAGTGATCGGTGCGTCGATTGGCAGGCTCGAAAAGCGCCTGCTCGGGCGACCGGGGTGGGAGGCGGACGACCGCGTTCAACGGGCGAGGACCATCACGCGGCTGTTGCAGAGTGTGGCGCAGTTCACCGTAGCCGTGGTCGTCCTGATGATGGTGCTGAGCGAGCTGAGAATCGACATTGGTCCCGTGCTGGCCGGTTTGGGCGTGGTGGGACTGGCATTAGGCTTCGGTACGCAAACGCTGGTGAAGGACGCCGTTAGCGGGTTGTTCGTGCTGGTGGAGGACCAGTTTGGCGTCGGCGACGTGGTCAAAGCCGGCGGCGTTCTGGGGCGCGTGGTGAAGGTGACGCTTCGGACCACACACCTGAGGGACGAGGAGGGCGCGCTGCACGTCATCCCGAACGGGTCTCTCGGGGTTGTAACCAACTACACGCGCGAGTGGTCTCGGGCGGCGGTGGAAGTTGCTGTGCCCGCTCAGGCCTCGGTGGAGTCCGTGGCAGAGGTTCTGCGGGAGGTGGGCGAGCGAGTGCGGGCCGGAACCGGCGATGTTCTTGCCGAGCCGGACGTTGTTGCCGTGCTGAGGAAAGGGCAAACATCCCCTGTGCTGCGCTTGTCCCTCAAGACGGCGCCGGGCAGACAGTGGCAGGTTGCCACCGAGCTTCACCGCCTGGTTCGGCAGGGACTCCGGGAGAAGAACCTGGAGGCCCAGGTGTCGGTTGTGAGCCCTTCGTTCTCGCTGGACGAGCTTTCGCGGCTGGAAGAAACCTGACGAGCTGCACCAGAGGTGGCGAGTAGAGGGTAAGAGCCAATCCTTGACGAGCACAGGTACGACTCGGAGGGACGACCTTCTGGTCGTCCCGTTGTGGTACGGACTGGTGCTGCGGTGTAGGTGTTCCGTTTCTTTTCGTCCGTGGAAGGCGGGCGAGTGACTGTGGAGCGGCGCAACTCATTCTGTTGCGGGTGGCCAGCTGAATCGTGCGATGGCTGATCAGTCGAGGAAAATCGGGGAATCCGTGTGGGATTTACAGCTTGCTTAAGAGGGGCATTTGCTCTAAATTCGACAGCGAAACGGGACGGCGTGGGACGAGCAAGCGTGGAGGTCTGCAGGGCGTGGCTGGAGTTCGAAACCGGTTAGGTGCTGGGCGCTGGGTTTCGGTGGTCGCAGCCCTGGTCTTCGTGACTTCCCTGCAGCTCGCCTGCAAAACGCCGTTCAGTACCCGCGAGGCAGAACCCCCGGTAACCTCGCGCTCACGCTGGGTTCCCCCCAATCAGCCCGAGGACGTCCTGGAAAACATGAAGAACGCGATTGCGGAAGAGCACATCCCCAACTACCTTGGTTGCCTTTCCGACAGCGCGCAAACCGGTCGCGCTTTTGTTTTTGTCCCGGAGCCGGGCGTGGCGGCCAACTACGGGCAGTTGTTCAGCACGTGGTCGCTTGCCAGCGAAAAACGGTACCTGGATCAGCTTTTCCAGGCCACCCCGGCCGATTCCCTGCGGCGGCTGGTTTTCGCAAATGTGACGGAACGGCCGGGCGAAGAGAACGAACGCCTGCTGGTTGCCGACTACGTGCTTGACGTTCACCACACGCTCGATCCGGCTTCGTACCCGCGGCACGTGGAGGGACAGGCCGAGTTCTGGATGATCCAGGACCCGAAGACCTCGTACTGGAGCATCTGGAAGTGGCGCGACAGCGCCACCGGTCAACGCGAAACCTGGACAGCACTGAAAGCGGTGTTTGGACGATGACGCTGGAACCAGGACAGGGACCAGGCGCAGGTGGACCGCGGCACCCGAGGCTTGTGCCGCAGAGGGCCCCGCGACGCACCGTCGACCGTCGGTACGTGGCGGTCGCGGCCCTGGCGGCTCTGGCTGTGCTGCTGTTCATTCTGAATCTTTCCTGGAGACCGGGACCGCCGACGGAGGGTCCCGTTGAGCCGGGCGACCAGGCGAAGCTCTGGAACGCAGCCGCAGGGGCTCTGCTCAAGTCGGGCGTCAAACCCGAGTGGATGCGTCGCCAGGGAGACGAGCTCCGCGTGGAGGTGCCGCCGGGCGTCGCGTTGCAGGTGCTGAACTTCGCCGTGCAGGCTGCATTGCGCGAAGAGGGGGCTGAAATTCTGGTGGCCAAAGAGGAGCTGGTTCCGGCCAAAGTGGAGTTGATTTTCGGGCTCAACAATCAGCCCGTGGGCCGGGTGAACATCGTGGAGTCTTCCTCCGCACGCGCTGGCAAACCGGTCCGTGTGGCCATTGTTGTGGACGATTTCGGTTACCGGCTCGACGACGACATCAAGCAGTTGCTGGCGCTTCAGGTGCCTCTGACGATCGCCGTGATTCCGGGCCTCAAAAAAAGTGGCCAGGCCGCCACGATGGCGCTCATCTCGCACAAAGAGCTGATCATTCACATGCCGATGGAGCCGGTGTCGGGGCGGGTGGAAGACAACGGCTTCGCCATCTACACAACGTTGCCGGACGACGAAATTCAGGCGCGCGTCGAGAAAGCGTTCGACCTGCTGCCCGCGGCCAAGGGGATGAACAACCACGAGGGCTCCAAAGCCACTGCGGACGACGGCACCATGCGCGCGGTGATGCGGGCGCTGAAGCGCCACGGGGCTTTTTTCATCGACAGCCGGACGACAAAACAGAGCCGTGCCTACGCGATTGCCAAGGAGGTCGGTGTGCCCTGCCGGCTGAGCGACGGGTTTCTGGATGCCCGCGACGACGAGAAATGGGTGCGCAACAAGATGTGGGAGCTCATCGGGCGCGCTCCTGCCGGTTCGAAGCGGCTTGTCATCTGCCACCCGCGCAAAACGACCATCAAGGTGCTCCTCGACATGATCCCTAAGCTCGCGGAGCAGGGTGTCAAGTTCGTGTACGCTTCGGAGATCGTGCGGTAGCAGGATGAGCAAGCGAACGCGGCGGCTCGCGCGCTGCGCTGTTCAGGATGTGGGGTGCAATCCAAGGGGCAAATCTGCGGAGAGGGAGGAAGCATGCGGCGCTTATCGGTGATTCTGGACTACGTGGCTTCGATTCGGGAATTGCGAAAGGGGCAGGAACCGGATCCTGTGGCAGTAGCGGTTCAGGCTGAACTTGCGGGTGTGGACGGCATCACCGCGGAACTGCGCGAGGACCGGAAGGAAATCAAAGATCGCGATGTTCAGCTCCTGCGCGAGCTTGTGCGCACGCATTTCAATCTGAGGATCGCTCCTTCCGAGGACCTGCTTCAGAAGGCAATCTCAGTCCTGCCGGACATGGTGACGTTTGTGCCTGGGATGGAGCATCACGTGGGCGGGGTGGACATTGCTGCTACGCGGGAGTACGTCGAAGAAATGATCGCAAGCCTGCGCGCCAACGGCGTGGTTGTGAGCGTGCTCGTAGATCCCGAGATCGACCAGGTCAAAGCGGCGGCGCGAGCGGGTGCGGACTACGTGGAGCTGTTTGCCTGGTACTACGCCCGTTCCGAGGACGTGAGCAACATGGCGGACGAGCTGGAGCGTCTGCGCGGAGCGGCCATGGCCGCCAGTAAGCTGGGGCTTGGCGTGTCGGCCAGTGGCGGCATCACGTACCAGAACGTCGGCGACCTGCTGTCCATTGACCAGATCGAGGAGTTTCACGTGGGCACGGCCATTCTCAATCGGGCCCTGCTGGTTGGCCTGGACCGTGCCGTTCAGGATTTTCGCAGGTTGCTGGTTTGAACACCTTGCGCGACGGGCAATCGGCCGAGCAGGGAGGGGCAGTTTGTGAGCTCCCCGGCAAATGGGGAACGGAGAGCCGGTTCATGGCTGATTCTGCTACGTCGGAGCGCTGGTTGTTCTTTGTCTGATCTGGGCCCGCTGTGGCGAGCCAGCCCTGGGTTTGCCGGGTGAAAAAGCCACGTCGCACTTTTTGGTTCGGTTTGAGCCGCTGCAGCGGCATCAGCACAGAGGCGGTGAAAAGCAAGAGCATTTCTGGGACAAGTCAAGTTACCGAAGGAGGCTGGTTTGAGAGAAGAGCTGGCAAAACTTTTCCCTGAACTCGACCTCATTCAGGATGAGCGGTTGCGCGAGAAGGTTCTGGATGTCTGGGAAGAGGCCATGCAGCG